>CABXFE010000022.1 GCA_902511425.1 uncultured SAR86 cluster bacterium | reverse complement strand
TTTCGATTGGCATCTATGGGATCAAATCTATCACCTTGATGTGTCATCTTATTGACCGCAGAGGAGAAATCTGGATACAACCCAATCCCAACAGCGCTTGCAATAGCAGCTCCCAGCGAAGAGGTTTCAAAGGTATGTGGACGAAAGACGGTCATGCCAAAAATATCTGCGGTGATTTGCATTACCTCGTCACTTTGAGATCCACCGCCAGAAACAACCAACCGAGAAATGGTTTTCTTGCTTCGCTTTTCTAAAAGTTCTTTGCTTTCCCTTAAGGCATAGGTCAGCCCTTCGATCATTGCTCGGTAAAGATGTGCCCTTGTATGATCTTCGTTAAAGCCAATAATGGCACCACGAGTTTCTGGTCCATCACCATTTGAAGGTGACCAATAAGGCTGAAGCATTAACCCATCAGAACCAGCTGGAACTTTGGTTAGCAATTTATCAAATAACACCTCTGGCTGAAGGTTTTGATTAGCTGCTAATTGTTCTTCTTGAAGTCCAAACTCTTTTTTAAACCAACTCACCATCCAGTATCCGCGTTGGACCATCATTTCGATATTGAAAGTGTTGGGTATGACGCCAGGATATGCTGGATAAAAAGGAATAGCTTCAAGGTATTTATCAGAAGTGATATTAAGAGTAGCTAGGCTCCCATAGCTCAAGCTACCCGTTTCATTATCGATGCAGCCAGTTCCTAATACTTCACAGGCCTTATCTGAACCACTGGCAATCAATGGGAGTCCTTGAGGAATCCCAGTTTCTTCAGCTGCAGCTTCAGTAATTTCTCCAAGCACTGATCCTGCTGGTAAAACTTCTGGTAACATTTCTGGACGAATGGGCATAGCTCGCCACTTCCAATCTTTTTGCTCTGCCCATTGTTGAGTCTTATATTCAAATGGCACGAACCCAACAGTGCTAGCGATGGCATCATTGTATTGACCAGTGAGCTTGTAATTATGATAGCCAGATAGGAGTAAGAATTTATGAATCTGCTTCCAGATCTCAGGCTCATTTTGCTCAATCCAATTGGCTTCAGCCTCTGCATGCATTAAATCTACCAATGGCTTAGCTCTAATTAGGCTCATTAGAGCTGATTCTACTTTTCCTAATTTGGGCTTAGTTTTTACTTGTCTCTGATCTAACCAGCTGATGGCAGGTCGCAAGGGTTGATTATCCTCCCCCATTGGAATAACTGTTGCACGCTGAGTGGTTACTGAAACAGCTGCAATAGCTTCCTTGGGTATGGATAGCTTTGGCCACAGTTCTTGGCAAGCTTGACACAAGGAATCCCAAAAATAATCTGCATGCTGCTCTGCCCATCCTTTCTGAGAAGAAAAATAAGGCTCAATTTCAACTTTGCTTTTTGCAATAAGCTGGCCTTCCCCATCAAAAACCATGGCTCGGACACTCTGAGTTCCATTATCAATACTCAGAAAATACTTTTCATTTTTCATAAGAACCTCTTCTTAGGCATTGCTAGGAAGACTGTAATACTTTTTCCAAATTGTTTCATAGCGAGTGACTTCATGTTGCCATCGTTCATCATCCCAATTTTGGTTAGATAAAAATAGTTCTTTTAGAGCTGGGTAGAGATTAGTACCTCCATTGGGTAGACACATACCTAAACGGGTTCTTCTAAGTAGAAGATCATCTAGATGCACAACGGCTTCATATTTTATAGCCCAGCGGCATTCAGCTAGAGAGAATTCTGTTTCATTAAGATTACGATGTTCATCTGGCGAGCTTTCATTTATAAGCTCAATCGCTTTTTCACCATATCGACCAAGCAAACGTTGAGCCCAGCTAGTATTTTTAGGTGACAGAGACTGGGGAGTAATTGTTGGAGTTAAAAACACCCTATCGTCGGATATCTCTTTAGCTTGTGGAAGATTATTTTTAGCTGCTGCTAGAGCATCCAGTGCGATCAATCGAAAGGTAGTAAGCTTACCGCCGCTAACAGTGATCAATCCATGATCAGACCAAACAGCATGATCTCGACGTTCTTTTGAAGGATCTTTACTTTTTTCTGCACCAATCACGGGGCGAACACCAGCCCAAGTTGATAAGACATTACTGCGATTGAGTGCCTTGTTTGGAAACTGGCTATTGAAAGCTTTTAATAAGTAATCTACCTCTTGATCAGAAATGCCGGCCTCAATGTCTATATCTCCATCATGATCTATATCTGTTGTGCCGATAACCGTTGTTCCCTCCCACGGGTATACAAAAACACCTCGCTTATCATCCACATGCAGGAAAGTCATGACATCAGAAATAGGAAATAAGGATTTAGCAATAATAATGTGACTACCACGCAACGGCCTAATACGAGTTTCGCTATTAACAACATTTCTAAGTCTGTCTGCCCACGCACCTGTTGCATTAATTACGACTGGGGCATTTAAATGAATCAATCCAGAATGATCACTGTCTTGAATGCTCACGCCAGAAACCTGACCATCTGTTAATAAGAGATCCTCAACTTTTGTATAATTTAAGGCATAGCCACCATCATCAATACTGTCTTGTAAGACGCGAAGCACTAATCGAGAATCATCCACCATCGCATCTGTATAGCAACTTGCCCCCTGAAGTTTGTTGTCATCTAGACCCTTAAATCGCTCTAACAATTCCTTGTTGTTGCAATATCTATTATCTTGAGCGCCAGCAAAAAAGTCATAGATGGTTAGAATGATCTTCATGGCTATGCGGCCAGGGAATTTACCTTTTCTAAAAGTGAAGTAAAAAGAAATGGGATCAACTAATCCTGGAGCTTCTTTTAATAGTCGCTGTCTTTCTTGAACTGATTCTTTGGTAAGTTTTATATCGCCGGCAGCAAGATAGCGCAAGCCTCCATGAACCATTTTCGATGATCGGCTTGAGGTACCCCATGAAAAATCTTGTTGCTCAAGCAATAATGCTTTGTAACCTTGGCGTCGCGCTTCACGAAGGACGCCGGCGCCAGTAATGCCTCCACCAATAACGATAATATCCCAATCCAAATGCTCACCATTACGCATTTTAGATAAAAGTTGTTCGCGATTAGTAAATCCAGTCATGGTTGATTAGTGCTTATCATCAGGAAGTAACTTTCCTGGATTCATTTGACCTTTGGGATCAAATTGTTCACATAAACTATTAATTGCTGCGATGCCAAGCTCGCCTTTTTCAGCTGTTAAATAATTCTTGTGATCGCTGCCTACACCATGCTGATGACTGATAGTGCCGCCATGAGCAACAATCTGATCGGCTCCAGCTTTTTTTAACTTCATCCATCGATTCATTCCCTGCTCATAACTTTTACCTATGCGAAACAAATAAGTGGTGTAAATGCTCGATCCCTGACCATAGACGTGAGATAAATGAGTATAAGCATGCACTTGCTCACCCTCATCATCCAAAGCTGTTCGAATTGCTTGCTCAATATTTTCTGCAGCTTCAGAAACTTTTGACCAATCAACGGCTGTCTCCATGGTATCTACAACATAGCCTTCTGCTCCTAGCGGATCTCGAAGATATGGAGCGCGGAATCGACCATGAGCCCAATTCTCACCAAGACCAGATTCATCTGCAACACCACCAAGACCATCGCAGTGATCAAGCGCTAATTGATAGGCAGCATCACAATGACGAGCGGAGCCAGTGACCCCAAATGTCATCATGACTTTTCCTTCTCCAATACCTTTTTTAGATAGTGATTCCTCTAAGGCAACTACCCCGCTGCTGTCGCTGCCCGCGCCCATGTATAGAAGACTGGTTGTCTCAAGTGGGTTACTTAATCGCACCATAGACAAAGCTACTCGCTGCTGAATCAGTTCCCTCGCAGCACTAATCCCAATTTCCCAAGAAGGAAAAAAGACCACTTGAAATTTTTCTTTCTCTGGCAAGGGTGTGATGCGAACAGTAACTTCAGTAATGATTCCAATGCGACCCTCTGAACCAAGAATCATCTCACGAACATCGGGGCCGGCTGAGGATGCTGGAATGGTTGGAATTGTCATGGTGCCATTGAGGGTTTCGATAGTGCCACCAGCAAACATATTTTCTATGCGCCCATAATGCAGAGATTGTTGACCGCTTGACCGACTAGCGACCCATCCGCCCAAAGTAGATAGCTCCCAAGATTGAGGAAAGTGGCCTAGTGTATAGCCATGTTTTTTTAGCTCCTTCTCCACAACAGGGCCAGGAGCACCAGCCCCAAAGGTTGCTAACTGACTTTCAGCATTAATGCTCAACATAGAATTCATTTTTGCCATATCTATGGTCAATACAGGCTTATCGCTTGTCTCGGGATTTATATGGCCCACCACCGATGTTCCACCACCATAAGGGATAACTATCAAATTATTTTCTTTAGCATGAGCTAGAAGTTCTCGAACCTGCTCTGATGATTCTGGGAATGCAACACCATCTGGGAAGGTATCAACATTACCACTATGCATTTCTAACCAATCAGGCAAACTTTGGCCACGCGCATGACGAACTCTTGTTTCTGGATCGGTTTTTATTAACGGATGGTCGTCAAGACGAGTATTGGGAACTTTAGCAATCACTTCATTAAGGGTTGCCTGACTAAGCGCAGTGCCTGATCCAACAAGGGCATCCAATAAAGTGCGAAGACCATCACTAAGTTCCATAGTCAGATCACTATCTTCATTCCCCCAACCATTCCATAAACGCATTGATTTCTCCTAATTAGATTACCTTAATCACTTTTCAAGCAACCCTTGCCTCTTGGCCCATTCATGAGTTACTTTCATTCCCTCTTCGAATGAAACTTCAGGCTTCCATCCAAGAATCCGTTCAGCTTTTTTAATTGAAAACCAACTCTTGGTTGAAAGCTGTTTTACAGTCGATGGCGAGGCTTCATTTAGGTTACCCATAAGATCAGCCACTTTTGATGCAATTGCAGATATCCTCAAAGCCATTTTTGTGGAAACGAGCATAGGTCCTTTTTTACCGAGCCAATTATAATGAGGAGTAAAATAGTCTTTGGTAGACATATAGCCCTTGCAAGATAAATTAAAAATTTCACCAGCTGCATCTGGATGCCCAGAGGCCATTGCTATACCTCGAACTAAATCATCAATATAGATGGGTCTAAAGAAACCCTCTCCTTTTTCTGGAAGCATAAACTGGTTTTTAGCAATTGCTTCTAATGGAGCAATAACCCAAGGGCGGCTACCCGGACCATATGCATCTCCTGGACGAATTATCACCACTTCTATTTCGTCATTGGTCTGCTCGCTTAAGACAACATGCTCTGAGGCTAGTTTTGTCAGCACATAGCTTCCACCATCGGCATGCACAGGATGAGTTTCATTTAATTCACCCTCTGCTGTATTTCCATATGCCACGATTGATGAAATTTGTACGAAACGTCGAACTTTGCGCTCTTTTGCTGCTTGAATTAAATTGCGAGTTGCTAAGACATTTACACGCCACATATCAGAATCTTGCATTGCATTAGAGACCAGTGCAGCTGTGTGAATAATCACATCGCATTCTTTTAGCTGCTGACTGATCGTATCTGGTTGAGATATATCACCCTCAACAATATCATCACCATTACCAACAAGATCAACACCTACAACATCTTGACCCTGATTTTGGTAATAACGCATCAATGACCCACCAATGAATCCATTCGCACCAGTTATAAGTATCTTTTTAATAGCTTGTTCGCTCATATGAAAACCTTAACAAAATAATGCTAACTTTTCAGTCCATATTCTTTCTATAAAAAGAACCGAAAATCTTTGTTATTAATGACTTTGAAAAGAGATGCGTAATGATTGTAGTGAACTTATTAGCCAGGCCAGGGACTACAATATCCTTGCCAGCAAAACATGCTTTTATACCGATTTCAGCTACATCTTTAGCTGACATCATCATGCCAGATGGAATGCGAAGAGTGGCACCTTGATCAGGGTTATCCATCATTTTTGTAGCAGTATAACCAGGACATAATGCAGTTACCTGAACCCCGCTATTTGCAGCAATCATTTCATTAGATAACGCTTGAGAGAAAGACACAACATAAGCTTTTGATGCAGCGTAAACATTCTGATTTGGAATAGCCATCCAACCAGCCAGTGAAGCCACATTAAGTATATGTCCGCCTCCATTAGCTGACATATTATCTGCATATAAGTGAGTCAAAGCGGTAAGGGCCATGACATTAACTTGAATCATTTTTTCTTGAGCTTCAAGACTGAGTTTAGCGAAAAATCCATTATGAAGAAGTCCAGCATTATTAATTAAAAAATTTACATGCAGCCCTCTATCTTCAATGCGTTGAAATAAATTTTGAGCTGCTTTGGGCTCTGATAGATCAGCTGCCATGACAGTGCATTCAACCCCAAATTCATCACTCAATCTAACTGCTAATTCATTAAGCTTGTCTTCGCGACGAGCAACAAGAATCAGATCATAACCCCGGCCTGCAAGGATCTGAACAAATTCAGCTCCTATTCCATCGGATGCTCCTGTGACTAATGCAACATTATTTTTAGATGTATTCACTATGAAATTATCTTAACTTTAATTTAACCAAATTGGTGAAGACCAAGCTCTTTCTTGAATTGTAGCTGGTATATCTGATCTAGGTTGTTCACCAGCTCTAACTGCATCCCATGTGGACCATCTACACACTGGATTCTCCAGAACTCTGGAATAATAAAATGCCTCTTGATCTGCTTTAAATTCAGGGTCCTGCCATAAAACCTTCATTTCTATAGACCCTGAATCTGCGCTTATAGAGCAATCACTTAAATCTACCCATGCTTGATTATCAGGACAACGATGAGTTTTCGGGTCAACGCTGAGCCCGTCAGAACATGCAATATCAAACACTTGCTCTTTTTGCTCTCCATCTTCAAGCCAGCCTTTAATAATTTGAGTTCTTTGCAATGGTGCGCCTTGAGGGTCAGCTATTGCCCAGACTAAAAAAGTTGGATTTTTATTTTTTTCAATATTAAGAGTCCCTCCCATTGGAATGCTTCTTGCATAAGCATCTTGGATGAGAGACAGATCATCAAGGTTTGAATTCTCCAAATCATAGCCAGCAAAGAATCTAACTTTCATTCTAGGTCCGCTGGTTGCAAATGTTTCCTTGCGTCGAAAAGCGTCATAAATAGCCTCACGAGTGTTTTCTTCTGCCCAAACTCCGGCAAGACCCGATGCAGCAAATTGGACAAGTCTGTCACTGGCAGAAAAATAATTTTTTCCATCCACTTCCTTGAGTACATTTGGTCTCATAATTTTTAAAAAAGTTCCATAAAGTCTGTTAAATGGAATGGAACCTCTTAGCTCAGCTGTTCCATCTAACATGCCAACCTTTGAAAAGTAAAATTCTTCACTATCAGAAGGTCCTCCAACATGAGAGTCGCTTGACCCTATCAAGCCAAATTTATATGGATTGGTTAGGCCTTTTTCAGCAAGAGTAAGGCCTCTAAGATACGCATCTCTGACATAACCACCCCTTAGATTATCCACCAGTTTCTCTGCCTCCACTCCAGTTTTAGCCTCAAAGGCTGCCCACTCATCATTCTTTGAAAGCAATGGATGTGTTTCTGAGGTTCCTTTGACCTGAGTAATTTCAACTAAAGGTTCATTTAGAGCACGATTTTGAGCATATTCTTCATCAATTGGTCCGCCGTGATAGTCATTTAAGGAAAATGCGGCACCCCCAGAAATATTAGTATTGTGAGGAATGGCTAGACTCTCAACACCATTTGATCTTAGTTGATTCATCCAATCCCATAAATCTTCAGGATCTTGACTATTATTTCTTGTAAAAAGTTGAGCGGGTAAATTTTTAGTATCCTTAAATATGACATTTCGATGTAAATAATTATTATAGAGATCTAAGCTGGGTGTATATTCGTAAGCAGCAAAAGTAGTAAAAGTGCCAGGCACATATGCATCATCCGCAGCTTTAATGGTTTTCTGCCAAACCGTTCTACCAACTTCTAATATAAGAGACAGATCAATACTTCCATCTTCAAGCCCCGATCTTACTTTTTCTCCAAAAGGTCGAAAAAGACCCTGTCTTTTAATAAGAGAAAAAAATCCTGTGCCTGCTGACTCATTTAGATTATGGAGAGGCTTCGTAAATTCATACTGAGAAAACTTAGAAGTTGTATCGGCTGCCTCCTTCATCAACCCCATAAATATACCGTGATCAGTTACTGCATAAAAATCTAAAGGTTTGCTTAATTGAATGAGGTACCCGCTTGGATGCTGTATTGGATAACCTTGTGCATACTTATATGCATCTGCAGGTGTGCTAATTGTGCCGAAAGTATAAGCATCAAATGAATTTTCTGTATGGACATGCAAATCTCCGTAATAAGCATTTTTATTTGGGTTGGGCAAAGGTCTAGGCTGAATTTGAACTTCCAATAGTGGCTTGCCATGCAAAGATACTTCGGAATTTGTTGATTTATTTGCATCTGAGCATGATGCGATAATCAACACAAAGACTAGCAACAAACTATTTATAATTTTCATAACTATCCACCTATACGTTTAAAAATTTCTTCTTTTAAAAGCCATATTCTATCCTGTCCCCAGACATAAAATGGATTACCTCCATCTTGATCAGTAATCTTAAAACTTGGAACCCCCCAACAATTTCCTGCATACATGTCTTCAAGATTATCATTAAGAATTTTTTTCCATCGCTTGGTATTTAAATCTTTTTTTATTACCTGCCACTCAAGGCCAAGATCAGTTACTACATTTTGTAAAAAACTTTCATCACCTATATTAATTCCATCCTGAAATGATGCTTTTAATAATGTTTCAATATACTCAAAACCTTTGCCTGCCTCATCAATAACTGGAAACAATGAGTAAGATTTTCGAGCTGGTTTCCCGATGGGCGAATAGATAGATTTCATTTCATGATTATGCCTTCTGCCCTCTCTTGCAGCATCTGAAATAATATATTTTGCTTTAAAGCCTGGAATGGTCATCATGCGCATGAGCATCGGTAATACAGGTTTTGTAATAAGATTGACCGGGTAATCTTCTCGCATTTGTTGAACTCTTTTGGTGCTTACAAAAGTATATGGGCTATTTAAAGATGGATAGTAATATAAATTTAATTTTTGATCTGATTTAAAGTCCTTGGGAGCATTTAATTCTAGCGAGCAAATATTTTGATTTTCATGAGGTTTCTTTGCGCCTAAATCAGCAAGCCTTTCCTCCAAATGTGGCAAACGATCAACGCCCCAGTAAAGTTCTTTTTCATAATAAAATGCAGAGCCAAAATAATAACCCTTCTCGTCTCTAATTTTATTCCCTTGAATTAAGTTTTCTTTGACCTCGGCCTTAGTAGCAAAATAAGAAGAGGATAATGCATCCAAAGCAGCAGCATCGCCTTGCCATAAAGCAGAGCTAATTTTAGTTGATATTTCGATAAGATCTTCTGGTTGGACAGCAGTTAATATTGAGTTTGCCATATCTACTAACTCTTTTGCAGGATATTCATTGGCTTGAAAATCAATGCTGTAAAAAGGTGCAATGCGTTTTACATCTTGCAAACAATACATGTTGTACAAAGAAGGTTCATGAACTGCATCAAGATTTTCTTCTCCGACCAAGATGAACTTGAGAGTTATTTCATAAGAAGACTTTAACTGTTCTAAATATTGAATGGTTAAATGAGAGTATGGGTCATCTACTTTATGAAAATACAAAACTTCATGCGGTCTGTTCGCTGTTTGTCTTGCAGATTCTGTTTCGCTTCTGATCTTTTGAAATAATTCATAACTTGAGAAAGTGTTCATTATATGATTTCTAGCTTTTGCACTTATTGTCCGCCTGGACATGAAATTTCTAAAAGCTTTTATCATTTTAATATTCTCACTTACTAGTCTAGATCACTTGCATCATGACGCTCAACAATTGCATTGTCTTCAGGACTAGGCGCCCTGTTTACTCTTGAGCCTCTTTTGTATGCAGGTCGCTCTGCAATTTCTTCTGCCCAACGAACAACATTTTTATAAGATGCTAAATCTAAAAATTCTGCTGAGTTATATGCATTCCTTAAAATTAAAGTGCCATACCAAGAATGCACAGCTATATCAGAAATATTAAATATGTCTCCTGATAAATATTGTCTTTTTGATAAGTTCTTATCTAGAACATCTAATTGACGCTTTACTTCCATAGCGAAACGATTAATCGGATATTCAAATTTCTCAGGTGCATATGCATAAAAATGCCCAAAGCCTCCACCTAAGTAGGGAGAGCTGCCCATGCCCCAAAAAAACCAAGACATACATTCAGCTTTTTCAGACGGTTCAGTTGGAATGAGCTCTCCAAATTTTTCAGCCAAATAAAGCATGATTGCTCCTGATTCAAAAACACGAGTAGAAGGTTTAGTGCTCATATCTAGTAGTGCAGGAATCTTAGAGTTTGGGTTAATTTCAACAAAGCCGCTTCCAAACTGCGCTCCTTCGCCAATATTAATGAGAAATGCATCATATTCTGCTCCCACATGGCCAAGTGCTAGAAGCTCCTCTAGCAAAACTGTAATTTTTATTCCGTTTGGCGTGCCCAAAGAATAAAGCTGAAGAGGATGCTTGCCTATTGGTAACTCTTTTTCATGTGTAGAGCCTGAAATGGGTCTATTAATATTGGTGAACTTGCCGCCACTTTGATTTTCCCACTTCCAGACTTTTGGGGGAACGTATATTGATGAATCGCTCATGCCACTCCTTAAATTAAATATGATTAAGCGCTAATGTCTTTATATAGTATTGTCATATATTGTGTCAATTTATCGCTATGACTGAAAAAAATAAGTTAAAATAGTTGTGATAAATATAGGGGAATAAAATAAAAATGAATAAATCTTTTATAGGTCTAGTGGTTGTTTCAACAATTTTTTTGATATATGCGACAGGGTTTTATACAAACTTTCAAACTGATTCAGCTTTGGAGATTGTAGACTTTTCAATAGATCAGCCGGAAACGGAAAATGCTGCACCCTCTAATCCAGACCGAATTCCACTTTATGGTGACTTGCATGTTCATACGAAGTATTCATTTGATGCATATATTTTTGGTGTGACGGCTACTCCTTATGATGCTTACAGATATGCAAAAGGTGAGGCCATCAAGCATCCATTGGGTTTTGATATGAAATTAAGAGAGCCTTTGGATTTTTATGCG
Organism: uncultured SAR86 cluster bacterium; assembly: GCA_902511425.1. Lineage (GTDB taxonomy): Bacteria > Pseudomonadota > Gammaproteobacteria > Magnimaribacterales > D2472 > D2472. The sequence goes on along the minus strand of CABXFE010000022.1, from coordinate 9,245 downwards.
GTAACTGATCATGGTTTTTACATGGGAATGATAGAAAATTATGCCGACACATCATCAGAAATGTCCAAAAAAGAATGGACTAAGCCAATGCACAACATTAATAGACCTGAGAATGTAACTGTTGAGTCTCTAGGTGAAAGAGCAGATCTATTTAGCTCTGTTTTAAGCCAAGCAATAGTCCAACCTTATCCATATTGGCATCCAAAACTTTGGAAAGCTTGGTTCACTAATAACATTCAAGTAGCTCTTCAATCATTCGATTATGACGTTCATAAATCTGCATGGTCAGATGTTGCAAATGCTGCTGAAGAATTTAATAAGCCAGGAGAATTTACTACGTTCATTGGCTATGAATTCACAACCTCAACAGATGTTGAGGGTGGTAATTTGCACAGAAATGTTATTTTTGACTCTTCAAAAGCTCCCATTAGACCTTGGACAAGAATTGACTCCCTAAATCCAGAGGACCTTTGGACGTGGATGGATGGTTTAAGAGAGAGAGGAGTCGATTCTTTGGCAATGCCTCACAATAGTAATGGCTCTAATGGCCAAATGTTTGAAGTAGAAACATTTAGAGGGGATCCAATAAGCATAGAATATGCTGAAAAACGAATGCGAAATGAACCTGTTGTTGAAATGACACAAGTTAAAGGTACTTCTGATACTCACCCACTACTTTCTCCAGATGATGAATGGGCTGATTTTGAAATCATGGATAAAAGAGTTGGAAGCAGGCCACCAACATACAGTATGCCCCAAGGAGGCTACGTCAGAGATGCATATCTAAGAGGTCTAACTTTGGAATGGGAAGGTCGAGGTAATCCTTATAAATTTGGTCTAATAGGATCAAGTGATACTCACACTGGTGCTGGAGCATTCGATGAGAACAATTATTGGTCGAAAGTTGGGGTATTGGATGGAGTTGATATGAGCAGAGGAAGCGTACCTCTAACTCAAGATAGAATTGAACAACTGGAGGAATATGCTGAGCTTTATGATCAACCTATGAGCATTCAGGATATCGAAGGGAGAACTTATGCAGATGTTGGATTTGATCAATGGAGCGCATCAGGCCTGGCAGTTGCATGGGCAGAAGAAAATACTCGAGATTCTATTTTTCAAGCCTTCAAAAGAAAAGAGACATTCGCTACAACAGGCACCAGAATGGCAGTTAGATTCTTTGCTGGATTTGACATGCAGTCAATTGATATAGATTCTGAGGATATGGTTAAAAATGCCTACGCAAAAGGTGTCACCATGGGTGCAGATCTATTTAGCCAAGATAATCAAACGCCACAATTTTTAGTTTGGGCTCAGCGTGATAAATTAGGAGCTCCACTTCAAAGAGTACAAATCATCAAGGGATGGGTTGAAAATGCCTCTGGAACCCCGAAAGAGAAAGTTTATGATGTTGCATGCTCAGATGGGCTAACAGTGGACCCCGTAACTAATCGCTGTCCAGATAATGGCGCCAAGGTAAACATCAATGATTGCTCTATCTCAAGCGATGTCGGAGCGGTCGAGTTAAAAACTACTTGGGTAGATCCTGACTTTGATCCAACGATTAAAGCTTTTTATTATGTTCGAGTTTTAGAAAATCCAACATGCAGATGGTCTACATGGGATGCATTAAAAGCAGGAGTCAAACCAAGGCCTGATCTAGATGAAACGATTCAAGAACGCGCATGGTCTTCTCCTATCTGGTATATACCAGAGTCGAGAGAGCTAAATATTATTCCACTTTAAATCTGAGTAAGCACAGTGAACCTGCGAATAGTTGTATTTTTTGTTATTGGATTAATTATTTTCATTCTTGATATTGGATTTAATTCTGAACAAGACTCAAAAGATATATATATTTCAGATCAAGAGTTAACAAGCCTTCTTTCAGCGTGGAAATCACAAGTGGGCAGACCTCCAAGCGATGAAGAGATAGTTAGTATTATTAATAACTTTGTTCAAGAAGAGATTCTATACAGAGAAGCATTGCTTTTAGAGTTAGATCAAGAAGATCGAATTATAAAGAGAAGATTGGCTCAGAAAATTACTTTTTTAAAACAAGAAACGATTCCAGATGATCCATCTCAAGAAGAATTAGAAAATTTTTTTGATCTAAATAAAGATAATTACTTTGTTCCAGCGACCTACTCTTTCTCACATCACTATTTTTCAAAGGAGTCTAATGCCAAAGAAAGAGCAGCCAAAGCTTTCAATGGCTATAAGACAAATGGGACTGAAATAATAGGTGATCCCTTTTTTCTAGGAAAAAACTTTTATCAAAACAGCGCAAATGAAGTTAAAAAAAGTTTTGGCGAGTTATTCTTTTCAACTATCGAGAATCTTTCTTTGAATGAGTGGTCCGGGCCTCATGAATCTGTTTTTGGTCAACATATTATTCTCTTAAAGGAAGTTAAAAATGGATTCTCTCCTCCCCTAGAAAAAGTACTAATAAAGGTTCAACAAGACTATCTATCGCAAGCCCAAGATAAAGCGATTGATGAATATATTAATGAAATAAGGTCTCAATACAGAGTCATCATCAATCCAGATTATAAGTTCTAATGGCTTGTAAGCTCGTTAAAACATTAGCCATACTTTTTTGCTCAACGGCACTATTCTCTCATGAGTTTAATCCAGCCCACCTGGTTATAAATGAACTAGCTGAAAAGGAATACGAGGTTAGCTGGATGTACCCTATTAAAAATATAGGTGCTAGAGCAGAAGTTTTTTTTCCTGAAAGTTGCGAGAGAAAGAGCCAATTACCTAGTCAAAAGGGAAAGTATCTAGTTGAAAAAATATCGCTAATTTGTGCAAACTCTCTTAAAGGCCAAATAATTTCAGTCAATAACCTGAGCGTACTCACAGACGCATTGGTAACAATCACTCACTCTAATGGAGAGGTATTTGAAGGGCTAATGAACCTCAAGAGATCATCAATAGAGATCCCATTTAAAGAGCAGGTTTATCCAGTTGGATATTTCACTCTGGGTATTGATCATTTATTAAGTGGAAATGATCATATCCTCTTCATACTAGGATTACTTTTTTTAATTTCTGGATTTTTAAATGCAGTTAAAACAATTACAGCTTTCACTTTTGCTCACAGCATTACCTTAGGCTTATCAGTATTTGAGTTGGTGTCGCTACCTCAAGCTACTGTAGAAGCTATTATTGCCCTTACTATCATTTATCTTGCATTAGAGGTTAGTGAAAGCAAAAAATATAAATCTACGCCCTGGCTCATTGCATTTGGCTTTGGATTGCTGCATGGACTAGGTTTTGCTAATGCCCTAACGGGAATTGGTATTGGGAATGAGCAGCTGCTACTTTCTTTGCTGTTCTTTAACCTGGGGATTGAAGCGGGTCAGCTTATGTTAGTCCCAATATTTGGATCAGTGATCTGGCTTGCTCACAAATTTAATTTATATAATCAATCTGCCACCCTAACCTCATTGATTTTGGGTGGCATGGGTTTTTTCTGGCTCATCGATAGAGTGACTGGGATCTTGGGATAAAACCCAAATATTAGAATTAGAAATTTCCCAGTCTCTTGCCAATAATTTCGTCTGCTTCGCTCATAATCCCATCGATTAACTCTTTAACTGTTGGAATATCATTGACTAATCCAGCAACCATGCCACAAGACCAAGCTCCAACTTCCATTGTGCCCTCATGCATAATTTTTGGATAAACGCCAGCAACCTCATCGGCTATGTCTTGAAAGGTGAGCTGATCTCCTAAGGCAGCTTCTTTTTCCATGAGGCGCTCTACAGCTTCATTGTTTAATACTCTTTCAGTATTTCTGAGAGAACGCATAATTAATCTGGTATCTAATTCCGACGCATTCACAATTGAATCTTTAACATTTTGATGCACAGGAGCTTCTTGGGTAGCTATAAATCTTGTGCCCATATTCATGCCTTCTGCTCCAAGAGCCATGGCCGCAACCAAACTTCTCGCATCGGCCATACCGCCTGAGGCAACAAATGGAATTTCAAGTTCATCAGCAGCTCTTGGCAAAAGAATAAAATTGGGTATGTCATCTTCACCAGGGTGTCCACCGCACTCAAAACCATCCACGGAAACTGCATCACACCCGATGGATTGAGCTTTTAAAGAATGTCTTACTGAGGTGCATTTGTGAATCACCTTAATACCGGCTTCTTTGAGAGCGGGTAAATACTCAGCAGGATTTCTGCCTGCTGTCTCAACAATTGGAACGCCGCCACCAATAATTACATCTACCAACCCTGGATAATCTGGAGGAGTTAAGGAAGGCAAAAATGTTAAATTCACAGCAAAAGGTTTATCAGTCATCTCCTTGCAACGAGCTATTTCATTGGCAAGTTTTTCAGGGGTTCCTTGCGTTAAACCAGTAATTGTTCCAAGACCGCCTGCATTTGATACTGCGGCAGCTAATTCTGCAAAACCAACATGATGCATACCGCCTTGAATAATAGGATGCTCGATGCCAAATAGTTCTGTAATTTTAGTTTTCATGTTTTCTCCTTTTTTTCACTTCATATCAACTGGGGTTAAAAAATCTTCGTATTGCTTTTGAAGTCTCTGCATTCCTGATATCCATCTGTCTCTATCATTTCCCTTTCTGGAAACATACTCAGCCACTTCTGTATGAGGTAATACTAAAAATTTTTCTTCAGCAATGCATTTTAGAACTTCTTGTGCAACCACATCGGGTTCCATCATTCCATCTACACCTGCAACACCAGGGCCTTGAGCGGTCATAGCTGTTCTAACTGCTTGAGGACAAAGACAAGAAACACCAATACCCTTTTCTCCATAAGTAATCTTCACCCATTCAGCAAAACTTACCGCAGCAGCTTTAGTCACTGAATAACCTGCTGCTCCCAATTGAGTTAAAAGCCCGGCTGCTGATGAAGTGTTGACTAAGTAACCTTCTCCTCTTTCAATCATTTGAGGTAAAACATGTTTGGCTGCAAAGATATGAGATTGAACGTTCACATCCCAAATATTCTGCCAATCTGAGGCTTCAACTTCAAAAAATCCTGGCACACCCCCAATTCCTGCATTAGAACAGAAAATATCTGTGCCGCCAGCATGTTCATCTGCCTTTTGGATAACATTAATTATGTCTTTTTCATTGCCAACATTTGCTTGAACAGCAATGCCATTAACTGAATCGGCTGTTTCTTGTGCACCATCTAGATTCATATCTACAGCTACTATGGATTGAGCATCAGCCTCATAAAAAGCTTCACATAGAGCTTTTCCAATTCCACTGGCAGCACCAGTTACAACAACCCTTTTATTTTTTACATCCATTAATTTATCTCGGTAATTATTATTTCATCTGAGTCTAATGGTAAAACAACCATAGTGCCATCCTTTGATGAGCTCCAATCTTTTCTGATTTCATCAACACCTCGAAAAAACATTCTTTCCGTTAAATTATTTCTAGGTGCAGGAGTTAGATGATAAAACATTAAATGATCGACATTTGCTAAGTTAGCTGCTTTAGCTGCTTCAATGGGCGTTGCATGATATGTCTCAATATCATCTAAGATTTTTACTAACCCTTGATTATCAGCTAGAGCTTTTTTCATAATAGCTAGCTGATGATTGGCTTGAGCTTCATGAAATAGCACGTCAGCATCTTGAGAATGCTTGATAAGATTTTCACTATAAGAAGTATCACCACTAATAACAATTGACCTACCCTTATAGTCAAATCTATAGCCTAGAGCTGGTTTAACAGGATCATGAGGCACCCTAAACGCTGTGACCTTCAAACCATCTTGATCAATGATAACTGGGTTTGATAAATCTACTGGAAAGGCGTTAAACCCAGCGATATCCCTTGGCGCCACTTCATCACCATGATGCTCATGTCTAAATTGGTAGTCCAACTGATATGCATCCTCAAAACCTTGAGTTACGAGCTCAACTCCTTGAGGACCATAAACATCCATAGGCTTTGTATGGGAAGAATTAACCCAAGTCATTAAGTGAAGATCCGCAAGATCTGATATGTGATCTGAGTGAAGATGTGTTAGAAGAGTACCGCGAATCTTATTTGCATCTATCCTCCAATTATTGAGATTATTTGCACTGCCATCACCAATATCTACAACATAATAATTGCCACCTGCATTAATTAGAACACATGTTTGCGCCCTTCCAGGAGATGGAAGTGGAGATCTAGATCCACATACAACAGCTGATAATGAATTGTCATTTAGATCAGCAGTGGTGCCGCCAAGAGTTTGAACAAATCTAAACATAAGCCGATCTTGAACAGCAGGAACTCTTGTTAAAACTGATACTAAAATAAAGCCAACAAGACCAATGATAAAGATATATTTAAGCAGCTTCATTATTTCAATCCTCAGTTGCAATTCTTGGGCCAGCAAAAATTAAAAATAAACCTACAACCACCTCAACAATAATTGCTGACATAACAAATGGTGCGCCGTATAGGACAGCTGAAAGAGTTCTGTATAAAGCTGCCACCAGCAATAACATTGAAGGCGCGTAAAACCAATGACGAGTTTGCGTGAGGACCCCAATTAATGTCATGACACCTACAGTTATAAAGAAACTTCCCATGTCACCAATCTGAGCACTCAAGCCAACACCCTCCAACAAGGGCATGCCAAGTTGCTCTGCAATACTTGCAGGAGCAATAATCCACTGCAATCCACTTATTAAAAAAAAGGCTCCAAAAAGGCCTGCGACTATTCTTAAAACATTTTTCATTTATTTCTCCTTGTGATTGATTAGATAAACGATAATTCCTTCGTTTGGATTAATATTTCCAGAAACCATCTCTTCATAGGTGCCAGTAAAATTTTCCAAACCATGAATCTCTTTGACCTGCATCCAATTTTTACTTTGTATTGCTCTAGCAGTCATGAACGAATTTGTTTTTTCAGCATAGCCATCGTGCCCCCAATCTCCAATGCGTTTTTGGATGTGAGCTGGGGCAAAAAAGAATTCAGTTCTATCTCTTAGCATTGCTTGGCCTAAAGCATCTTCTGCAGTGGTCTCATTATCCCAATGAGTCATGCCCACAGTGAGACACTGGAGCATATTATCTCCAAGCTCCTTATGGAGGGTTCCAAGAATTTCTCGATTACCAGCCATATCAACCATCACAGAACCCTTTGAATAATCTACATTATTGAGCTCATCGTAAGAGATTACTTCATCGTAGCAGCCAAGGTTTTCCACAAACTTTAGGTTTGATGGAGATGTAAGCCCAACTATTTTTGGTGCATTTTCAGTATCAGCTAAACCTTGAGCCAGACCAATGGCAGTTTTACTCGAAGCGCTAACTACAATTACTTGAGATGCTCCAAGGTATGAATCTTCAGCCAAAGAGTCGCATAAACAAAATGCTGTAATATGAAGTGGGAATAAAAGAGCTCTGACTGCATCCATGGATGGATCGTAATTTTGATCTCCATTAAGCCTCACATAATTATTGTAAACAGGCGGGAGTTCTTTTCGGTGTTCTTTGCCATCACTGAAACTTTGATCTGAGACTTTGATTGGACTTAAAGTTAATGAGTCAGCAGCTGGAAAATAGCCAAAGAGTCTTTCTCCAACATTCAAACTCTCAATATTTGAGTGGGTGATTTCTGCAAATCCCCACATAGGTATGCAGCCCCATTCATTATCTGCATTATTTTTAGCTGGAAAAAATTTCCAGTACCCGATTGTATCTCCCGCTACACCATAAGTGACGTTATTAGCTGTAAATGCATAACTTTCAATTCTCACAGCAATTTCATCTTCATGAATTGAAACAGAATTAGAATCTACAATCCTTGATTGGATTAAATCTGACTTTAAAGTTTGAAATTGGCTCATAATATTTTCCTTAATTATTTTTTTTGTATCAGTGAAAGGCTAAAAAGAATGATTAAAACAAAAGTTACATACGGAGCGCCAACTGCTCCAGGAGTAGCACCAACTGTATAAATTCCTTGAATAACTATGTCTTCTCTAATTAAAGGGTATCCAAATGTTCTAAAGCTCCACTCAAATAACCAAAATAAATACATTAATGGAATGAGTGCTCTGTAGCGAAAAATTACAACCCAGCAAACCAAACAAAATATTAACTGCACAAAACCCCAAAGAGAAAAAAATCTGTAGATCAGCAGCATAGGATCAGGATCACCTTCGATAGTTAAAAAATTTCCAATGTCATGAAATCCGTATTTCTCAAAAAACATATGAACGATTGACCGCCATGTCATTAAAATTGTGAATAAAATGAATCCCCAGAGAGCAATCTTTTGGCCATTAAAATTATTATCAGCCACAGAAGGGAAAATTTTATTGAGCACTAAAGAGCTCCTTCTTTTGTTTCTATATTTAATTGCCCAAGAAGTCCTGCAGATCTATGTTTCTCACTCTCTTGATAATCTGAGCTCATCATCATTTCAAGCATGGCTTTTCTGCTTGGATATCTAGCGATTGCAACGCTATCCCAGAGATCCTCAACCTCTCCAAGCATCAAGCGGCTGATAGCTCCTCCAAAAACCATTTCTGCTCCAACTTTTCTTAAATGCTCTTGAACTTCAGTAGCATAAATTTGATAGGCCTCTTTCCCTGACATTTCAGTATCTCTGCCATCCTCATATTCAGCTTTTTCTTTAAATTTAAGAAGATTAACCATTGAAATTGGTGAATCAATATCGCCCTCAAGAAACTCATTCATTTGAGTTTGATTTGGTGTGACCATGTTTTTAACTTCCATCTTTACTCTCCCAAAGTGATTGCCTTCTGAAAAGCAGGTCTCGCATTTATTCTTGCAACATAATCTTTAATGTTTTGCATCTCGTCATTCACACACCCCAATCTATTAGCCATAAAACATGAGTGTCCAAGCATAAAATCTGCACCTGAGAAATCTCCAATGAGGAAATCTTTATCAGCAAGATTCTCATTCACTGGAGCTAAAGATTTTGTGAGTAAATTTTTTGCCTGATTTAAAACAGTCTCATCTCTTCGGTCTGGTGGCAATAAAATAGTCTGCACAACTATTTGATTCATTGGAGGCATGACCATGCCCTCGCAGTAGTGATACCACTGAAGATAAAAGGGGAACTCAGGAGCGTCTGAACTAGGCTTTAATCCTCCATTCTTATGTCTCTCAAGAACATAATCAATAATGGCGCCTGATTCAAAAATGGAAATATCCCCATCTTCTAGTACTGGCACTCTGCCTAATGCATGCCTTGATCTGTGCTCTG
>CABXFE010000021.1 GCA_902511425.1 uncultured SAR86 cluster bacterium | reverse complement strand
TCAGATGAGCAATCCAAATATGGAAGTACCAATTGCAAATGCGTTAGGCTTGGATCAAAGGTTACCCATTAGTTTTGAAGCAATTGATTTTCCTGGATTAAATTTGTCATTTGAGCCCATATCAGATGGTAGAGAAGTAATTTTTGATATGGCTAGAGAAGTATGCAATAAGAAAGGAAACTTAGGAGTTATTTTCAATGCATCAAATGAGATTGCCGTAGATGCCTTTATAGCTGAAAAGATTAATTTTGTTGATATATACAAGGTTATTCAAAGAACTTTTGATCACTTTTCATGTTCTAAGGTGAGCTCATTAGAGGATATATTCGAATATGATAAACAAGCACGCATTCAAGCAGAGAAGGTGATAAAATCCTTAAACTAAATTTTTCAATAATATGATTTATCTTCTTTCAGCAATAGTTTTACTAGGTGTTCTTATTGCCATTCATGAATTTGGGCATTTTATTGTGGGCAGGATGTGTAATATTCACATCTATCGCTTTTCAATAGGAATGGGACCAGTTATCTACAAAAAACTAGATAAGCATGGCACTGAATTTGCTCTTTCTGCTCTTCCATTGGGTGGATATGTAGCTTTTCATACTGAGAAAGCTTCTGAAGAGGAATTAAACCTTCAGCAGCCGTTAACACCTGAGCAAAATGCGAATACTTTTGAAAGTAAGCCTAAATGGCAAAGGGCACTCGTCATGTTGGCAGGTCCGGTTGCAAATTTTATTCTAGCTATAGGGATTTTATCCGTAATTTTTGTTAATTCTGTTGAGCGTCAATTTATCCCTGAGGTATCTGCAGTTTCTTCTCAATACCTTCAAAACAATTCATCTCTTAAGGCAGGGGATATCCTTATTTCTATCAACGATAAACCAGTTTCAAACCTTCAGGATATTAGGTTGGAATTGCTTTCATTATCAGGAACAAATGGAGCGATTAATTTTAATTTTGTAACTGGTTCGCGTGCATCTGAATATACCGTTTCAGTTCCTGTAGAAAATTATCTTTCAGATCCAGAAGAACAAAATGCACCAGAAAATTTTATGGGTTTTGATTTATCCATGAAATTACAACCAACCGTAGGTGTGATCGCAAAAGATGCTGAAGCTTCTAAAAGTGGGTTGATGGTTAATGACCGAATTTTGGCAGTGAATAGTCAGCCTATTAAGTCATTTGACGATTTAAGAGCATTTCTTCAGGATTATCAAGGATTAGATCTAGACTTAAAGATTCTGAGGGCTGAGAAAACTTTATACTTGAATGTGCCTCTGAGCACCAGAACAAATGCTGATGGAGAGGAAGAAAAATATATAGGCATAATGCCTGGATTAAAAAGGTCTTTCTTAGATTCCCTTTCAAAGGGAGCCTACGAAACATATAACCTGAGCATTAAAACATTAACCTTTGTTGGCAAAATGATTACGAGAGATCTGGGTACACAAAATCTAAGCGGTCCAATTGGTATAGTTCAGATGGCAGGAGATACTGCCAAAGCAGGTTTTATGCCGTTTCTGTACTTAATGGCTCTTCTAAGTATTAGTTTGGGGGTTCTAAATCTATTACCAATTCCAGTTTTAGATGGCGGGCAGCTGGTTATGCTTGGTATAGAGGCTGTTCGAGGCTCTCCTATGCCAGAAAAAATGGAAAATTTATTTTATATGTCAGGCTGGGTTGCGGTTGGATTTTTAATGATCTTTGCCGTATTTAATGATATCTCTAAATTCTTGTAATATTTCAGATGAAAAATATAGCGCTCTATCTTCTAGCTTTTATATCGTTTTCAGCCTCAGCCTTTGATGAGTTTTTGATCACTGATATTAGAATAGTTGGCTTACAAAGAGTTTCGATTGGCAGCATATTCACTGCTATTCCCGTAAGTGTTGGGGATACCATGAATCAGGCTAAAGTTTCTGAAATATCTAGGGCATTATTTTCAACAGCACAATTTAATGATATTCAAATAGGGAAAGATGGTAATGCCCTTATTATCAGTGTTTTAGAAAGACCATCCATATCCGCCATTGAGCTTGATGGCAACAAAGCATTGAAATCAGAGGATTTACTTAAGGGTCTTGAGGGCGCTGGAATTGCAGAGGGTCAGGTATATAAGCGATCTACTTTAAACGGAATGAAAAGTGAGCTTGTAAGACAATATGCATCTCAGGGTCGATATGGAGCTGATGTTGAAATTGAAACGGTGGACAAACCCAGAAATACGATTGAGTTAAAGATTATTATTGATGAAGGCGAAAGCGCAAAAATCAAAAAAGTTAATATTATCGGTAATAAGCTATTTTCTGATGAAGATCTTATGGCTAATTTTGAACTTAAAGAGGGCAAGTGGTATTCCTTCTTATCAAATAAAAATAAATATTCAAAAGAAAAATTACAAGGCGATATAGAAAATTTAGAATCTTTTTATCTAGACAGAGGATATTTAAAATTTTCTATAGAATCCTCTCAAGTCTCAGTTTCAAAGGACAAGAAAGATATTTTTATAACTTTGAGTATCAGTGAGGGCGAGCAATATACAATTAATGAAGTTACGGTCATTGGTGATATGCCTCTAAAAGAAGAAATGTATTCGCCTGTTATTAATAGTCAAAAAGATCAGATTTATTCCCAAGCGCAAATCACTCAAATTGAGGAGTATTTTGTTAATCTTTTAGGTAATGAGGGTTACACATTCGCTGAGGTAACTGGCAATCCTGAAATGAGTCAGGACGAAAATACAGTCTCTTTATTTTTTCTTGTTCAACCAGGAAATAGGACATATGCAAGAAAGATTTTATTTTCAGGCAATTATTTAACCAATGATGAGGTTTTGCGAAGAGAGATGCGGCAGTTTGAAGGAGCTTGGGCATCAGATAATTTGATTGAGGGCTCAAAAGTTAGACTTGAAAGATTGGGCTTTTTTAAAGATGTAAACGTAGAGACAATTCCAGTTCCTGGTACAGAGGATCAAGTTGATATTGAGTTTACGGTTGAAGAGGAAAGCACCTCTAGTATAGGTGGGTCTATTGGATACAGTGATTTTGGTATGAACTTAGGATTAAATTTATCTGATAACAATTTCTTGGGGAGTGGAAATAGGTTTAATTTAGGTATCAACAAAAGTGTCTACCAGGAAGCATATAATGTCTCATTTTTCGATCCTTATTTTACAATGGATGGCGTTAGTAGAGGTTACAGCCTATATTTTCGTGAAACTGACTATGGTGAGTATAACGTAGCAAATTATCTTACAAATTCTATGGGTGCTGGAGTCCAGTTTGGTTATCCAATTAGTGATACTCAAAGAATAGGTTTAAATCTTAATTTTGATAATACAGATATTGATCCTGGATCTCTTCCTTCTAGGGAAATTGCTGATTTTCTTGCTTCGGAGGGAACTGTATTTGATGTTTTGAAAGCTCAGGCGGTATGGTCAAGAATTACTTTAAATAGAGGTATGTTTCCTACCTATGGAGCTTCAACAGATATTATGTTGCAAGCAACAATCCCTGGCAGTGACCTTACTTACTTTAAAACAAACATTCGTCAAAAATTTTATCGTCCGTTAGGCTTTGCTAATCTAGTCTTTGGGTTTGACGGCGAACTAGGCTTCATTGATACCTATGGAGATACTAAAATTACCCCTTTCTTTGAAAACTTCTACTCTGGAGGTCCGCGTTCATTGCGAGGTTTTGAATCAAATACCTTAGGACCAAGAGTAACACCATCCCCATGCTATGAATTTAATGCGAAAACAGGAGAGTGCCCATTAATTATTGACACAGATTTTGATGGAGAGCCTGATTCAATTGCACAAAATCCCTATGCTTATCAGCAGCTAAGGGATCCAATTGGAGGTAACTTTTTAGTTGAGGGAAGTCTGCAGCTTATTTTCAAACTTCCTATGATTGAAGATCAGAGATCTATGAGATCAGCCTTCTTTTTAGATTTTGGTAATGTTTTCTCCACCGATTGCAGGGATTATCAAGTTAATTGTGATGAGCCTTCAGTAGACGAGCTAAGATATTCCATCGGAGTTGGAGTTACATGGATAACTGGTTTTGGTCCAATGAGCTTTAGTTTTTCTCAACCATTTAACGATGGGCCGTTTGATAGAACAGAAGAGTTCCAATTCACCATCGGACAAGTGTTTTAAATATTAGTTAGTGTTTTTTATTTCAATTGATATAAAATGTAACAACCATTTAAGGGGTTAAAGATGAAAAATTTATTATTTGTACCATTATTTCTTGCATCATTGTTTGCGTCCATCTCAGCTTTTGCTGTTGAGGGCATGGCTGTAATCGATATGCGAAATGCTGTTTTAGCAACTCAGGTTGCTCAAGATGCCTTTAAAGCATTAGAAGAAGAGACTGAATATGCAGCTAACATTGAAAGAGCAACATTATTGCAGTCTGAGCGACAAGCAATTGCTGAAAAGCTTCAAAAAGATGGAGAGACTCTTTCTCAAGAAGAAATTGCAGATATGCAAAGAGACATTCAAGAAAAAGGAAAAGATATAGAGTTTATTGTTGGCAAGGTTCAAGCTAAGCAAAGTGAAACAGCTGACAAGGTCTTTAGAGACCTCAATCCATCTTTACAAAAAATTCTTTCTGAATTAATTGCAGCCAAAGAAGTAAAAGTACTGCTTGGAAGAGAAAATGTACTTTTTGCTGATACTGCATTGGATCTTACAGATGATGTGACATCCATGCTTGACGTTGCTGCTGCTAATGGCGCAGAAAACAACTAAGCTTGTCTGGGCCATCGTTTAGCCTTAAAGATCTAGCTGATACAGTTAAAGGTGAGCTGGTTGGTGATCCAAAGATCGTCATCAGCTCAATAGCAACCATTCAAAATGCATCCCCTGGATGCATTTCTTTTTTAGCAAATCCTAAATATTATAAATTTCTAGCGGATTCATCTGCTTCTGCAATTATAGTGAGTCCAGAATTGTCCAAAGATCTTCGTACTCCAGGGATCATTGCAGGTGATCCATATGCTGCTTATGCGAAAATCTCTGGATTATTTGCAAAGTACAAAAATCCCTATGCGAATCAAGCCATGAATTATTTTGTTCATGAAACTGCAGAAGTTCATGATTCGGTTATCATTGGGCCAAATGTGTATATTGGACCTGAGTGCAAGATAGGCAAAAATTCTATTATTCATGCTAATTCTTCTTTGGTAATGAATGTTGAGATTGGAAAAAATACCATCATTCACTTTAATTCTATACTTGGCTCTGATGGCTTTGGATATGCCTCAGAAAAAGATGAATATATTAAAATTGAACAGTTGGGTAAATTAATTATTGGAGATAATGTAGAAATTGGAGCAGGATGCACTATAGATAGAGGAGCTATAGACAACACAGAAATTCATAATGGCGTAAAGCTAGATAATCAAGTACACATTGCTCATAATGTGATTCTAGGTAAAAACTCTGCAATCGCTGCATCTTGTGCTATTGCGGGCTCAACAATCATAGGGAAAAATCTTCAAATGGGAGGTTTGTCTGGAATTCTTGGCCATCTTAAAATAACTGATAATGTATTAATTGGCGCTCATACATTAATTACTAAAAGTATTGATAAGGCAGGAAATTATGTCGGTATAATGCCAGCGCAGAGTCAAAAAGATTGGGCAAAATCTTCAGTCTTTATCAAACAAAGGAAATCAAAATGAGCTATGAATTTTCAGACATACTAAGGCTTTTACCTCATCGCCACCCATTTTTATTTGTTGATAAAATTGTTTCTGTTAAATTAGGTGAAAGCGTACATGCGCAAAAAAATGTCTCCATTAATGAAGATTTTTTTAATGGGCATTTCCCGAATAAGCCAGTTATGCCCGGCGTGTTAATTATTGAAGCTCTTGGACAGGCCGCTGGTATTTTAGGATTTTTGACTATGAATAAAACCCCAGATGAGGGGAGTATTTATTATTTGGTTGGAGTTGATAATGTGAGGTTCAAGAACTCGGCAAGTCCTGGCGATGTGATTGATTTGCATGCAAGTATAAGATCTGAAAAACGAGGAATATGGAAGTTTGATTGCAAGGCTGAGGTGGATGGAAGAAATGTCTGCACAGCAACAATTCTTTGTGCCGACCGTTCAAAATAAATATGACTAATTCTGTTATTGACCCTTCTGCAAAAATTGATCAATCCGTCATAATTGGTCCCTTCTGCGTAATTGGGCCTGATGTTGAAATAGGACCTGACTGCATTCTACATTCTCACGTAGTTATTAAAGGGCCTACAAAAATTAGTTCAGGAAATATCTTCTATCAATTTTCTACCATTGGCGAGGATACTCCTGACAAAAAATATAATGGAGAAGCTACTTCTTTGGAAATTGGAAGCAATAATATTTTTAGAGAGGGTGTAACTGTGCATCGAGGCACTGTTCAAGATAAATCTAAAACTATCATTGGAAGTGACAATTTGTTCATGGCATATTCACACATTGCTCATGATTGCATAGTTGGAGATCAGAATGTATTTGCAAATAATGCTGGATTGGCTGGGCATGTCACTGTTGGAAACAATGTGATTCTTGGGGCTGTGACTCTAGTTCATCAATTCTGTTCCCTGGGTGACCATTCTTTTACTGGTTTAAATACACTAATTACCATGGATGTCCCTGCTTTCGTTAAAGTTGCTGCAAATCCAGCTAGGCCAATAGGCCTAAACACTGTAGGAATGCAGCGCAATAATTTTGATACTGACACGGTAAACTTGATCAAAAAAGCTTACAGAACTATCTATAGGAAAGGTTATTCTCTAGATGATGCCATTAAGCGCCTACATGCATTGAATCAAGATGAAAATCCAGCTCTCACAACCTTTATTTCCTCTATTGAAAGATCTCAAAGAGGCTTACTTCGATAGGTGTCTAAAAAGAAGTTAAAAGTAGGCATCATTGCTGCTGAGCATTCAGGTGATAGGCTAGGATCAAAACTTCTTGAATCATTACAAAATTCCTTTGAAGTAGACCTATTTGGTCTTGGCGGCCCTCAAGTTAACTCCAGTAAGATCGTCACACCTCAGGGGATTGATTATAAAGATTTACATGTGATGGGTCTCATTGATCCATTGATAAATCTGCCAAAAATTCTTTCAATTAGAAAAAAACTATTAAACCTTTTTATGTCCAATAAAATCGATATTTTTATCGGTGTCGACTCGCCTGATTTCAATATGTTTTTTCATAAAAAACTTAAACTCCAAAATATTAAGACCATCCAAGTTGTAAGCCCGTCAGTTTGGGGCTGGCGAGAAAATAGAATTCACGCTATTCAAGCTCATGTTGATTTAACAATGTGCTTATTTAAATTCGAATGTAATTTTTATGACCAAAAAAATATGCAAAGCTTTTTTTTGGGCCACCCATTTAGCCAATTAAAGCCTGGAAAAATTCATGAAGCAATTTCTAAATACGGTTTAGATAGTTCAAATAGTTTTATTAGCATTTTGCCTGGAAGCAGAGAAAGCGAAATCTCTCAACTAATGCCAGTGTATGTTGAAGCAGCAAAAAAACTTTCTGAAATGAACCCTAATGCATTTTTTTTAGTCCCAGCTGCAAATAAAAAATTAGCTGAAATGATTGAGTCAACCAAAGGAATGAAAGATATTCCTCACATCATAGCCGTCGATGCAGCTCAAGATTTTCTTACTTTATCCCCCATTTCGATTGTTACCTCAGGGACTGCTTCGCTTGAAGCATCAGTCTTAGGTTCAGTGCCTATAATTTGTTACAAAACTAATTTTTTTAATTACGCAATTTTAAGTAGATTAGTCAAAACTCCATTTGTGGGGTTACCAAACCTCCTGCTTCAGGCTCATGTTTTCCCTGAATTAATTCAAAATGATTTAACCCCCAATTCAATTGTTAACAGTTTTTTAAAAATATCATCTGATCCCACACAATATCAAATGCACCTCTCAAGTATGAATGAATCTATGCAAGGTGAGGGTTTTGAAGCTGCAGCTGAGGCAATTAACAATTTATTGTGATTATCGCTGGTGTTGATGAAGTGGGAAGAGGGTGTTTAGCTGGTCCTGTTACAGCTGCCGCAGTAATTTTAAAAAATTCGATATCTGAATTAAAAGACTCAAAACAAATTTCATCTTCAAAAAGGGAATCTTTATCAAAAATTATTAAAGAACAATCTATTTATAGTTTTGCTAGTATCTCAAATCATAAAATTGATGAAATTAATATTCATCAGGCAACCTTGCTTGCTATGCAGGAGGCTATAATAAGTTTGCCCATCACTCCAGATTTGGTTTATGTTGATGGAAAATTTACTCCAACTGTTGAGGTAAATTGCAAGGCAGTGATAGGGGGTGATAAGCTAATTCCTGAAATTTCAGCTGCTTCAATTATTGCTAAAGTACATAGAGATGAATTCATGAAAAAACTTGATAAAAAGTACCCCATATATGCTTTTGCAAAAAATAAAGGCTATGGAACTCCTTATCACTTAAATGCTCTTAAAGAAGCAGGCTATACAAGCTTTCACCGTCAATCCTTTAAAGGGGTGGTGGTTTAATTATGGAAACTTCATTCATTCATCTCAGGGTATCTTCAGAATTTAGTATTTCAAGAGGGCTTCTGAGAATCAATGAGATCATTGAAAGCGCTCAGAAGTTCAATATGCCAGCAGTTGCTCTGTCTGATTTAAATAATATGTTTGGCATGGTTAAATTTTTTAAAAAAGCAGAGTCCGCCGGCATTAAACCCATTGCAGGAACAATCTTAAATCTAAGATCACATTCAGGAGAGTTAGGTGAAATTCTTTGCCTTGCAAAAAATAATGATGGGCTTAAGTCCTTGATGGGGATAATCTCTAAATCTCAACTCCAGCAAGAAAATGGAAATATTTCTATAACTTTTGAAGATTTAAGAAGTTGTGTTGGAAATATCATCGTAATTGCAGGTGGGCCTGCATCAACAATTTTTAATCTAGCTAAACTTAAAAAAAATCAAGATCTAAAAACTGAATTAGCCTCCTTCAAGGAAACTTTTAAAGATGATTTTTGCATTGAACTTCAAAGGTTGGGCAAAAGCTTTGAAGAGGAGTTCATTCAATGTATTTTGCCCATTGCATCTGAATTCAAAATCCCAGTTGTAGTATCCAACGATGCTATGTTTGCTCAAAAAGAAGACTTTGATATTCACGAAACAAAAGTATGTATTAACACAGGCAAAACACTGAATGATTCAAATCGTGAAAGGCTCTTTACCCCAGAACAGTTTTTTAAATCTACGAAGAATATGTCTAATTTATTCGGTGATTGCGATCCGGATACACTTGTAAATAATACTTATGCAATTGCGCAAAAATGCAATGTTACTCTTACAACTGATCAATACTTCCTTCCTGAATATCCAGTTCCCAAAGAACATGATTTTAATTCTTTTTTATCAGAGCTTTCTAAAAGACAACTTGAAGAAATTATTAATTCTTACTCAGCAGAAAAAAAAGATATATATCAACAGCGCTTAGACTATGAACTAACCCAGATTCATGCAACTGGCTTCTCTAGTTATTTTTTAATTGTTGCAGATTTTATTCAATGGTCTAAAGACAATGATGTTCCAGTCGGCCCGGGCAGAGGCTCAGGAGCTGGATCTTTGGTTGCTTTCGCTCTTGGAATTACAGCCCTAGATCCGATCGAGCACAATCTTCTTTTTGAAAGATTTATTAATCCAGAAAGAATCTCCATGCCAGACTTTGATATTGATTTCTGTATGGATAAAAGAGATATGGTAATTGATTATGTTGGACAAAAATATGGAAAATCTGCTGTATCTCAGATTGCTACATTTGGCACCATGGCAGCACGTGCGGTAGTGAGGGATGTGGCAAGAGCACTTGGCAAGCCTTATGCCTTGGGTGATCGAATTTCGAAAATGATACCCTTCATTCCTGGAATGACTCTTGAGAAAGCTATAAGTTCTCAACCAATATTTAAGAAAATGATTAATGATGAGGAAGAGGTTTCTGAAATTATAGATTTAGCCTATAAACTTGAAGGAATAGCGCGTAATGTTGGAAAACATGCGGGAGGGATTGTTATAGCGCCTGGATCAATTGCAGATTTTTGTCCTACATACTTTGACCCCCAATCTGATTCCCTCATGACTCAATTTGATAAAGATGATGTTGAGACTATTGGGTTAGTAAAATTTGATTTTTTAGGGCTAAGAACTCTAACGGTTATAGATCGAGCGGTAAAAACAATTAATGAATATCTAAGCAAGAAAAATGAGAAGACCTTAGATCTAAATACTCTAACTCTGGATGATCCAAAGGTTTTTGAATTACTTGCTTCTGGAAGAACAACAGCCGTATTTCAACTTGAATCAACTGGTATGAGGGAATTGATTCGTAGACTGAAACCAACTAAATTTGAAGAGATAGTTGCGTTACTTGCTTTATATAGACCTGGCCCTCTTGAGTCTGGCATGCACGATGAGTTTGTTGATAGAAAGCATGGAAAGAGTAGGGTTACATTTCCTCACGAATTACTTGCCCCTGTATTATCTGAGACATATGGGGTGATTTTGTATCAAGAGCAGGTAATGCAAGCTGCGCAAGTTTTAGCAGGCTATTCTCTGGGCCAAGCTGATATTTTAAGAAGAGCAATGGGCAAGAAAAAAGTTGAAGAGATGGAACAACAAAGACAGATTTTTGTTGATGGTTGCTCTCAAAATGAAATTAAAAAAGCAACTGCTGAAAAGATTTTTGATCTCATCGAAAAATTTGCAGGATACGGTTTCAATAAATCTCATTCCGCGGCTTATGCAATGCTCTCTTACCAAACTGCATATTTAAAAACATATTTTCCTGAGCATTTTATGGCGGCTGTTTTATCTACTGAATTGGGGAATACAGATAAAATCAGCACCCTCATCAATGAATGTAAGGAAATGAAGATAAGGGTATTGACCCCTGATATAAAGAGCAGCAATAAATACTTTAATGTAAATTCAGATCTTGATATTAAATATGGTCTAGGCGCCATTAAGGGTGTCGCAGACTCATTTATTGATCATGTGCTGGAGGTAAGAAAAAATTACTCATTTAAAGATTTATTTGATCTAACAAAAAAAGTAAATATTAGATTAGGTGGTAAAAAATCTATTGAGGCTTTAACTAAAGCAGGGGCTTTTGACGAGTTAGCCCCCTCTAGATCTATAGCGCTAGCTTGTATGGAAGACATGCTCCGAGAAGGCCAAAAGAATAGCTCTCAAATAGCTGGAACGTCTGATCTATTTGCTTCAATGGAAGAAACGTTTGATCCATATGAGAAATATGTAAATGTTAAAGACTTATCAAAAGAGGATTTACTTAATCACGAAAGAGATGCGCTCGGATATTATTTTTCAGGCCATCCAGTTATTGCAATCGAGGGCATGGTCGAAAATTTAAGATCCCACACCATCGGAGAAGTTACAGATGATATTGGCAAAGCAAAAATAGTTGGATTGTTAAATTCATACAGACAAATAAGAGATCGTTCAAATAAGCAAATTGCTTTTATAAGTTTTGATGATGGCACTGGCACAATGGAGGGTACTATTAGTACCGATATTTTGGAAAGGCATCATCTATTACTCAAGACGAACTCTATTCTCATTTTTGCTGGCTCAATTGAGATTGATGATTATAAGTCTAAAGAGTTAAATCGAAGAATGTATAAGATGAAGGTCGGATCAGTCACTTCGCTTGAATCACAGATGAGCCAAGGAAATAAATCTATTCTGATTGATGTTAGAAACCTCCCAAATGATTCTATCCAATCTAACATGGCAAATTTAAAAAGTTTGAATGGGGATTTTTGGAAGCATGGGAACTGCAAAATACATTTAAAAATTCTGCATGATAACTCTGAGGCTATAATAGAACTTGGAGATGAATTTAAACTTATGCCTTCACCAGAAAACATTAAGATCCTAAAAGATATGTTCGGTGATCAAGCGATTAAATTAAACAAATGAGTATAAATATTTTAGAGTTCGAAAAACCAATAGCAGAAGTTGCAGAGAAAATTGAGGCTTTGCAATTAGCAGCTTCAGATAATCCAGAACTTTTACCTCAAATAGATAAATTAAAATCTGAGCAAGCTGCGCTGACAAAGAAAATTTATTCCAAGTTATCCACTTGGCAAAAAGTTCAGGTTGCAAGACATCCCAGCAGGCCACACACACTAGATTTTATTGAAAGAATCTTTGATGAATTTGAAGAATTGCATGGGGATCGTCAATTTGGCGATGATGCTTCTTTGGTTGGAGGAATAGCAAAACTAGAGGGCATGCCTGTAATGATTATCGGTCATGAGAAAGGCAGAGATACTCAAGAAAAAGTTAAGAGAAACTTTGGAATGCCTCAGCCAGAGGGTTACAGGAAAGCTAAAAGACTGATGCAGCTAGCAGAGCAATTTAATATGCCCGTCATTACTTTTATCGATACAGCTGGAGCATATCCAGGTGTTGAGGGAGAGGAAAGAGGTCAGAGTGAGGCTATTGCTAGGAACCTAGCTGTTATGTCTAGCCTCAAAACCAAGATATTAGTTGTTGTTACAGGCGAAGGAGGTTCTGGTGGAGCTTTGGCTTTGGGAGTGGGCGATCATGTTGCAATTTTGGAATATGGTACATATTCAGTAGCATCACCTGAGGCTTGCGCTTCAATAGTATGGCGGGAATCAGAGAAGGCTCCAGAAGCCGCAGAGGCTATGAAAGTTGGGGCAAGCGACTTAAAAAAAATAGATATTGTTGATGAGATTATTGTTGAGCCTATTGGAGGAGCACACCAAGATTATGACTTGGTCTCGGCAAACATTAAATCATCTTTGCTGGCAAATATAGCAGAGCTATCTAAATTTTCTCAAGAGGAGCTTCTTAAAAGACGTTATCAGCGCTTACTTAAAATTGGTGCCTGAATTTGTTTGATTCAAAAAATTTTTTTGATTTAGTTGATCCCAACAAAAACGTAATAGTTGGATTTAGTGGGGGAGGAGACTCCTCTGCTCTTTTACATTTTTGCCATGAGCTAAATCAGCAAGGACTTTTGCATGGAAGTATCTCTGCTATACACATAAATCACTCATTGAGCAAAAATTCAAATCAATGGGAAGATCATTGCAGAAAATTTTGCAAGGAGAGGGACATTGCTTTTAAAAGCTATTCTGTGAATGTGGATTCAAAAAAATCAGGCCTTGAATCAGCCGCAAGAAATGCGAGATACAAAATTTTTGAAGAAGTCCTTCAACCCCAAGACCAGTTATTGCTTGCTCACCATGCTGATGATGTGGCTGAAACAATTTTATTTAGACTTTTTCGCGGAACAGGATTAGACGGCCTCCAAGGACCAATGAAAAAACGCATCCTTGGAGAAGGCATGCTTTTAAGGCCGTGGCTTGGCTATACTAAGTCGGATCTTATCCAATATTTATCTTCTAAAGAAATTCAGTTTATCTCTGATGAAACTAACTTTGAAGACAATCAAGATCGTAACTTTATTCGCAATGAGGTTCTAAGGATGGCTTCAAAGCGTTGGCCTAATGCAGGCAGCCAAATTCAGAAAACTGCTGAATTAGTGTCAAAACATAAAAAAGCTCATGACTTTTTGCTGGATAGACAATTTGGAGAGTATATGAGAGGGCATAAATTACAAAGAAAGTTTTTGCTCGAGCTTGAAGAGGATACTTGTGCAGAAGTTATAAGGCATTGGATAAAAATTAATAATATGGCCATGCCAAACAAAAAAATAATTGATGAAATTTTTAAAGCATTCATTCGCTCTAATCCTAGTTCAAAAACTAAGGTTAACTGGTCGAGAGCAGACAGTGATCAAAAGAGCGCTTTTTTAACTTTTTGTGATGGTGATTTGATCTTAAATGAGAAATAATCAATCTATTCGGAGAAAAATATGAGTTACGAAACTATAACCTTAGATATTGAAAATAAAGTAGCCACTATAACAATTAATCGTCCAAAAATGATGAATGCTTTCAATGAGCAGCTTATTTGGGATATGGGAGATGCAACTGAAAAAGTAAAAAGTGATTCACAAATCAGAGTATTGGTAATAACTGGAGAGGGAAGAGGCTTTTCTGCTGGTGCTGACCTAACCGAGAGAGATGCATCTTGGTCAGATACTAAGGACGCCTTATTAAGAGGCTATCATCCCTTTTTAAAGAATATAATTGAAATGCCAAAACCAGTTATCGGCTCAATCAATGGAGCTGCTGCTGGTATTGGAGCTGCATTGGCTATGGCATGTGATTTAAGAATCATGGCGAAAGATGCATACATCATGTCCGTGTTTAGTAATATTGCCTTGGTACCAGATGGCGGACTTAGTTTTCTGTTAACAAGAGCTATTGGCTATGCTCGAGCTTTAGAATATGCAATTGAAGCAAAGAAAATATCCTCTAGTGATTGTTTGAATATGGGTATCGCTAACAAAGTAGTAGAATTAGACGATTTAACTGCTGAAACCAAAAAATGGGCAGAGCATCTTTCTATGAGATCCCCCCAGGCTTTGTCATTAACTAAAAAATTAATGAATGACTCATTAACTCAATCTTATGATGAAACTTTTAATGCGGAAGCCGAAGCACAAAATAATATTTTTGGATCTGCAGAAAACATGGAAGGAGTTACAGCCTTTTTAGAAAAGCGTCAGCCTGACTTTAAATAATTAGTTTATTTAGTCCAGCCACAATGGCTTGAAAAGAGGCCTTTACAGTATTGCCATCGATACCCGCCCCCCACTCATTTTGACCCTCTTGAGTTAACTCAATGAATGCGGCAGCTTTTGCATCGGCACCTGAGGTAACTGAATGTTGATGATAGTCAGAGACAGTAATTGATGTTGAAAAATGATTATTGACTGCAGATACAAAGGCCTCAATAGGACCTCCGCCAACTCCGGATAGATTCACTTCATCCTTTTCATCTTTTAATGTAATTTCTACATGATCTGATGTATTGCCTCGAGTATCTTCTGTTGAGGATAAGGCGTAATTAATTAATTCCAGCTTGCCTTCAACAGCTATGTAGTTTTTTTCAAAAACTTTCCAAATATCTCGAGACATAACTTCTTTGCCCGTCTCATCAGCAACCTTTTGAACTTTTTCACTTAGATTTATTTGTAGTCGTCTGGGCAGAGATACACCATGATCCTTTTCGAGAATAAATGCTATTCCACCTTTACCGGATTGAGAGTTGATTCTTACAACCGCTTCATATGATCTACCAAGATCTGCTGGATCAATAGGCAGATAGGGAACCTCCCATTCTGGATTGTTTGACTTCTGAAGTGCATTAAGTCCTTTTTTGATTGCATCTTGATGAGATCCTGAAAAGGCAGTGAAAACAAGATCTCCCGCATAGGGGTGTCTTGGATGAACTGGAAGTTGATTGCAGTACTCAACTTCTCTGATTACTGCATTAATATCTGAAAAATCAAGCTCTGGATCAATTCCTTGAGTTAACAGGTTGAGTGCAATGGTAACAATATCAACATTACCAGTTCTCTCTCCATTTCCAAATAAGGTTCCTTCAACCCTATCAGCACCAGCCATTAAACCGAATTCTGAGGCTGCAACTGCTGTTCCACGATCATTGTGTGGATGCAATGAAAGAGAAATACTTTCACGATGCTTTAAATTTTTATTCATCCACTCTATTTGATCGCCATAAACATTTGGGGTTGCCATCTCTACAGTCGCAGGAAGGTTAATGATAATTTTTTCGGAAGATACATCTTTTAAAATATCTACCACAGCGTCACAAACTTCTGCTGCATAATCGAGTTCTGTGCCAGTAAAACTTTCAGGAGAGTATTCAAAAGACCACTTTGTTTCAGGGTTAGCCAATGCCAGTTTTTTTACAAGCGATGCACCATCGGTTGCAATTTTTTTAACACCTTCCTTATCTTGATCAAAGACTACTTTTCTTTGCAGGGTAGAGGTTGAATTATAAAAATGAACAATTGCTTGTGAGGCTCCCTTGAGAGATTCAAAAGTTCTTTCAATAATGTGATCACGTGCCTGAGTTAATACCTGAATTGTGACGTCAGAAGGAATCTTTTTTTCTTCTATCAACCATCTCACAAATTCAAAATCAGTTTCAGAGGCTGCCGGGAAGCCTACTTCAATTTCTTTAAATCCAAGATCACAAAGCAGTTTAAACATTCTTTTTTTTCTTTCATGGCCCATGGGTTCAATGAGAGCTTGATTTCCATCGCGCAGATCTACAGAGCACCATCTGGGCGCTGATTGGATCAATTCATTTGGCCAATTTCTTTCCTTTAAAGGAATGGGCTCAAAAGGTTTGTATTTTTTTATTAAATCTTTCATGATTGCTTTTGTGATGCTATCAAATAAATCTCAGTATATTCTCTCTAAAATAGGTATCTCTCTATTTGAGGATGCTAAAAATCCTACTACAAATGATGAAATTAACATCTACTTCTTTCAAAAGGACAATATTCTAACATTACATGCTAATTCTGTAGATGAATACTCAGAAAAAGAAGTAAAGTTACTTGAAGCTATAATTGGGGCAATTAGTGGCCCCAACCAATCAGCTTCTCAAGGGGTTGTCACTTCTTCCTCTGAAGAACCCTTTAATATCAAAGATTTCAAAGGTTCTTCTGATCTTAAGGCCACATTAGTATTTTGTCAGTTAAATAATTTCCTTGATGGTCAAGACCTAATTAGTTCACCAGCATTGGAAGACATGCTTTCTAATCCGAGCTTGAAGAAAGATCTTTGGAGCAAGCTCAAGCCTTTGCAATCAACTTAAATGATTGCTTTGATTAGGCCTGCCAGCTTTGATGATATTTCATCTATTGTAGAAATAGAAAATAAGACGAATCAAATGCCATGGTCAAAAGCACAATTTCTTTCCTCAATGGAAGTTGGCCATTATTCAGTCGTGATGCATAAAGATACTGATATTTTAGGATTTGCTATCTATTCTCCAATTATCCCTGAATCACATTTATTAAATATTGCTATCGATCCAGCTTATCAAGGCAAGGGTCTTGGAGATAAATTGTTACAACAAATTATTCTTCAAAATAGAACAATTGGAGTGAAGACAATTTCCCTTGAGGTGAGAGTTTCTAATCTACCAGCGATAAATTTGTATGAAAAAAGAGGATTCCATAAAGACGCCATTCGACCAGATTATTATAGCGGTTCCCCGAAAGAGGATGCTTTGCTGATGAGCCTAAAGATCTAGTTTAGAGAATTTTTTGTATCTCAGACTCAATTGCTGACTCCCCATCTTTGGGAGCAAATCTTTTTACCACTTGACCGTCTTTGTTAACAAGAAACTTAGTGAAATTCCATTTGACTGCTTCTGTGCCAAGGATTCCAGGAGACTCATGCTTGAGATATTTAAATAACGGACTGGCATTTGAACCATTAACCTCAATTTTATCAAACATTTTGAATGAGACATTGAATGTAAGATCGCAGAATGATTGAATCTCTTCATTTGTTCCAGCTTCTTGGGCACCAAATTGATTGCACGGAAAGCCCAGTACCTCCAATCCTTGATCTCTATATTTTTCATATAGACTTTGCAGGTCTTTGTATTGAGGAGTAAACCCACATTTACTAGCAACATTCACAATTAATAGTGTTTTTCCTTGATAGTTACTTAAATCCACTGAATTTAATTCAATGTCTTTAACGCTAATGTTGTATAACTCACTCATTTAGAACTCCTAATTTTGAATTTAGATTATACGGAATAAAACAAATATAATCATCGGATGGAAATTAAATGGAAATCGTACTCCGCGCTAACAAAAGATGAATTATATGCATTGCTAAATCTTCGTCAGCAAGTTTTTGTTGTTGAGCAGGATTGTCCATTTATTGATGCTGATTTTAAAGATCAAGATTGCGATCATCTGCTTGCTTATCAAAACAACGAGTTGGTGGGCTATCTTAGAGTTGCTAAACCTGGAAAACGTTACGAAGGACCAGAAATTGGTAGAGTATTAACTGCTGAAAAAATTAGAAGAGAAGGTGCTGGAAAAATTTTGACTCAGGAGGCCATTGAGTTTTGTGCATCCAAGTATGCAAATTATGAGATAGGTTTATCTGCACAATATAGGCTTCTAAATTTCTATCAGGGTTTTGGTTTTGTTCCTCAGGGAGAGGTATATCTAGAGGATGATATAGAGCATATTAAGATGACCTTGACCCCAACATCAAATCACAAAAATTTTTTTCATTGGAGGCTTGGAATTCATCCATTGCTTATTTTGGGAGGGGTCATCTCCATTGGAATTATAGGCTCAAGTTTTGTAAAAGAGATTGATGTCTCTCAGCTAAATTGGGTTGCTAAAATTGATGAGAGAGCAATTTCAAAAGAAAAGTATGAGATTTATTTAGAATCAATTGCTCAATCAAGGAAAACCGGATTAATAGACTCAGATCCAGATAACATCCTCGAAAGAATGATCGATGAGGAGTTGTTGATTCAGCGAGGGATTGATCTTGGAATGATTGAGAATGATACCGAGATTAGAAGCACAATTATTCAAAAAATGATTGGCTCAATTATTGCTGAGACAGATGATGTACGCATTTCGAGGCAAGATCTTGAAGACTTCTATTCAGTGAACAAAGATTTGTTTACGCCTAGTCCTAAGCTGCAACTTTTAAAGCTAAGTTTTAAGAGCAATCAAACGATTGCTGGTAATCAAGCTAGAGACTTACTTATTGAAGGTGATCTTGCTGCTGCAAAACAGCTTGCTGAAAATGAAGTAATTAGTCTCCCTAATGTTTTGCTGCCGGCAATGAAAATTAGGGAATACATTGGGCCTTCTCTCACTCAGATTGCATTAAGTCTGGAGGAAGGTGAGGTGAGTGAGCTGATAGAGCTTGATGGAAATTTTCATTTATTAGTACCCCTGCAAAAAATTATATCCAGCGCGCCTGAATTTAATGATGTCTATCAACAAGTGGAGTCTGAATTTATTCGATCCAAAGGGGAGGAGCTGTTAGACGAATATTTAGAGGACTTAAGAAATTGGTATGACGTTGTTAAGGCAAATGACCTCTAAAAAACTTTTACTTTTATTTATCTTTCAGCTTTTGTTGCCGCTGGAAGCCCATAATCGTAGCGAATCTTACTCAAAGTTTCAGTTTCTCAATCTTGAAAGTGGAGTTGAGGTTAGGATCACGGGAACCATCAAGAGGGGTATTTTTGAAGCTTTAAATCCAGGCATAAAATTTCAATCATATGAAGATTTTACAAACTATTTAGACGATGCAATTATTCTTGGAGATAAATGCAAGCTAAATCAACCAGTAGATTTCAATGAAAATAATGCAGCTGGCGTTTTAAAATTCTATTGGGATTTTAAGTGCTCAACATTACCATCTAATGTCTCAATTTCTTTATTTCAAGACTTAGGCGTTACTCATACCCATATTGCTAGGGGAGTCATAGATGGCAAAACCATTCCTGAATTTATGTTCGCAAGTCAAACCGATGTTTGGCAGATTAATTCTTTATCTCAACCCAACACAAATCAAAGCTCCTATTGGAGCTATTTAATTTCAGGCATCGAGCATATTCTAAGTGGTTGGGATCATCTAGCATTTTTGCTAGGCCTCATTCTGCTATATCAAGGTCGAAACCTCGTTATTGCCATTACTGGGTTTACTATCGGACATAGCTTAACCCTTGGTCTTGGTGCTATGAATGTTTTAAGAGTGCATTCAGAGATGGTTGAGATTTTAATAGGATTTTCAATCCTACTTTTAGCTGTTGAAAAGTTTTTCAAGCATCATTATGAATTTGATAAGGGAATGAAACATTTGATATTTGCATCTATTGTATTATTTCCATTAGCGTTATTTGGAGTTCTAGAACCTCTACTAGTATTAGGCTTAGCATTATTTCTAACCATTTATTTAAGTCTGACGTATCATTATTCTTCGCCATGGATCCCCTTGATGATTACTGTATTTTTTGGATTAATTCATGGACTGGGATTTGCCTCATCAATTGCAGAAGTAGGCATTCCTCAGGATCGATTGTGGCAGATAATCTTAAGTTTCAATCTTGGAGTTGAATTGGGTCAGTTAGCAGTAGCTTTTGGAATACTCGGCTTATTTGCATTAGCAAAACGTTATTTTTCTCAGTCTTATTACGGTTCTATTCATAACATTGCGGGTGCTGTAGTATTCTCTATGGGAACTTTTTGGTTTGTTACCAGGGCGATGGGAATATGAAATTTGCAATACCTCTATCAATGCTACCAATGAATGAAATAAAACCATTGGGTATAGCCGCTGATGAGATCGGGTACGATTTCCTTGCTGTCTCAGATCATTTAATTCATCCAGAAAACTTTTCAGTTCCTTATCCATACACTGATGATGGAAGTGTGAGGTGGGAACAGGGCACCGATTGGCCAGACCCCATAAATTCATTATCTTTTCTTGCTGGGGCTACAAAAAATATTAGATTCTATACTAGCGTCTATGTTCTTCCGGCCAGAAATCCACTTAGAGTGGCCAAAGAAGTATCTACTCTCGATGCAGTTTCCAATGGAAGGTTTGACTTGGGAATAGGTATGGGATGGATGCCAGAAGAATTTGAAGCAGGCGGCCAAGAGTTTCGACGCAGAGGAGCCCGAGCTGATGAAATGCTTGAAATTATGAAATTGCTTTGGTCTGGAGAGATGGTTGAGTTCAAAGGTCAATTTTTTAATTTCAAAAAATTGGAGATGCTGCCTGCGCCAAAAAAAGATATTCCTATCTATGTTGGCGGCTTTTCAGAGCCAGCTCTCAACAGGGCAGCAAGGCATGATGGCTGGATTTCAGATATGCACAGTTTAAGTGAGCTCGAAGCCTTGATGGCAAAATTAAATGAAAAAAGACAAGAGCTACCTCCCAAAGAAAATTATGAATTTATTTGCTTTAGTTGCTGGGATGCTTTTAGCCTTGAAGGTTTTGGGCAAATGATAGATTTAGGTGTCACGACCATGACCACATATCCATGGATGCTATATGGAACGATGAATGATGCACCTCTAGAACAAAAGATCGAAGGCATGGAAAAATTTTATAATGAAATTATTTGTAAATTGAAATAGCAATTTATCGAATACTAATCACAACTCCCAAGAGCCTATAGTTGTTATAATGACTTTATGAAAGTTGTAAGGCTTGTAAAAAATTCAGATTTTAAAAGTGTTGAGCATTTAGTTAAGCATTCTGGCAAAGGCATGACCACCATGCCAAAAACACCCAAAGAGATTAAAGAAAGAATAGCTTGGTCTGAGAAATCTAGAAATAAAAAAACTAAGAAACCAAATCAAGATAGCTATTTATTCGTGCTAGAAGACAATGGTCGCATAGTTGGGTTATCAGCTGTATATACCTCTGTTTCATTGAAGAAGCCTTCAGTTTTTTTTAAGAAGTCTATTTCACAGCTTGAATCTAAATCTCTCAATTTCACTAAGGACTTAGATGTGCTTTCTCTTCACCTTTGCAAGCAGCCATATTCCGAGCTAGGAACTTTATTTCTCAAGCCAGCTTTCAGGGGGAAGGGTCGAGGCTCACTTCTTTCTTTTTCTAGATTCATTTTTATGTCTGCTCATCAACAACGCTTTGATCCAAAGCTATTTGTTGAGATTAGAGGATTTAAAAATGCCAAAGACGAGTCTTATTTTTGGAATTCATTTAGTAAAACTTTTTTTAACCTTGATTTTTTTAAAGCTGATGAAATTAGCTACATAGACAATCACTTTATTATGGAATCTATTCCCAAATATCCATTTATCATCGAACATATGCCAAAAAAAGTACAAAGAGTTATTGGGAAGCCTCATCCCAATGCCATGCCAGCATATTCACTGTTAAGAAAACAAAACTTTAGACCTAATGGTTTGATCGATGTTTTAGATGGAGGGCCATGTTTGGAGGCAAAAATTAAAGACATCCCTTTGGTTAAATCTGCACAGTTATTTCCTATTGTGATCAAAAGAAATATTAACTTTGATCGTTTTGGCTTTATTGCAAATCCATCCATTGATGATTTTGCTGTGGTCAAAGAAAATTATGCTTTTGATAAAGATAAGAAGGAGCTTTTCATCTCAGCCAAAGTAGCAAAAGCTTTGAATTTAAAGCCAGGCTCCTTGGCACAGGTTAACTAATGCTTTACATACAAAATCAATGGTCCTCTGGAAAAGGCAAGTTATTTAAATCCATGAACCCTTTGACGGGTGAAATAGTTTGGGAGGGCAATTTTGCCAATGCTTCTCAATTAAATGCAGCAATGGTTGTTGCCTATAAGAGTCATGATGGGTGGTCAGCTGAATCAATCCAAGCAAGAATAAAAATTATTAGAAAATTTTATACTTTGCTTGAAAAGAACAAGTTGCCAATGACTAAGCTTATTTCAACAGAAACCGGTAAAACTAATGCTGATGCTGCTTCAGAGGTCGCTGCCACTCTGGCCAAGCTTAATAATTCAATTCTTGCATATAAAAAACGTACAGGTTCTGAAAGAAATTCTCTTGGCGTCATGCAGACAAGTCTTCAACATGCGTCTCACGGTGTTATGTCGGTTGTTGGACCATTTAATTTCCCGCTACATTTACCCAATGGTCATATAACTCCCGCACTTATTGCAGGAAATACAATTGTTTATAAGCCAAGCGAGGCGACTCCTATGGTTGCAGAGTACATGATGATGCTTTGGGATAAAGCGGGATTGCCTTCTGGTGTTATTAATATGATTCATGGAGGTAAAGATATAGTCCAAGGTCTTTGCAAGCATCCCCTAAACAAGGGATTACTGTTCACTGGCAGCTACAAAGTTGGCAAACAAATTAATAAAATCATGGCTGATTACCCAGAGAAGATCCTAGCATTAGAATTAGGGGGCAATAATCCATTGGTGGTTTGGTCGACTCAAAAAATTAATGCTGCAATAGACCTTATTTTTGAATCTGCATTTATTTCATCAGGTCAACGTTGTACTTGTGCTCGTCGCCTGATTCTTCCTAATACTAATAATGGCAAGAAAATCTTAGCTAAATTGAAGCAGAGGATTCAATCGCTTTCCTATACAGATGAGGCAAATCTTTACTATGGACCGTTAATCTCACCCAAAGCTACTGATGGATTTTTAGCTTTTCAAGATAAGCTAATCAAGCTGGGTGCCAAATCAATTTTGAAGGCTCGTAAAGTTAGAGGTTCATTTAACTTGGTTACCCCCAGTCTGATGAATATTACCGGCATGAAAAAATCTTATGATGAAGAAAATTTTGGTCCAATGTTGCAGGTGTATTTTGCTGATACCTTTGATGATGCTGTGGCAGAAGCAAATAATACAAAATATGGTTTGGCAGCAGGCCTCATTTCAGATAATGAGAAATTATTTGAGGGATTTACACAAAGAATTAATGCAGGTGTGATAAATTTTAATTCAACTACAACGGGCGCATCTGGAGCCTTTCCATTTGGCGGAATAGGAAGAAGTGGCAATCTAAGACCTGCAGGTTTTTATGCAGCAGATTATTGCGCATGGCCAAAGGCCTCGATCATAAAAAAACTATAGATGACTTTTTCGGGGGAGATTAATTTTGACGGTTTAATTGGACCAACACATAACTATGCTGGTTTATCACAAGGTAATTTAGCCTCACAAAAACATCTTAACCAAACTTCAAATCCTCAAGCCGCTGCATTGCAGGGTCTTGATAAAATGAGGCTTATTATGGATCAAGGGATTCCACAGGGATTTTTCTTGCCTCATGAGCGCCCACACTTAATGACTCTTAGAGCTCTAGGATTTGGTGGTACAGATGAAGAGGTCATCAATCAGGCAACCAAACAAAATCCAGCTTTATTAAAAAATGTTTATTCTTCTTCATCAATGTGGGCAGCCAATGCAGCAACTTTCTCTCCTAGTATTGATAGCTATGATCAAAACATCCATATTACTCCAGCCAATTTAAATTCTATGTTTCATCGTTCCATTGAGCATGAATTTACAAAGACTCAATTAGAGCTTATCTTTGGAGGAGTTGCTCAAGTGCATAATCCAATTAAAAATATTTCAGGTTATGGTGACGAGGGCGCCGCAAATCACCTAAGAGTAAGTGCACAGCATCTCATGCCAGGCTTTCAAATTTTTGTCTATGGAAGCTCTGCATTTGAATCGCATCAGGGCATTATTGCTCGCCAAGCAGAAGAAATTTCTCAAGCAGTTTCAACCCAACATCAACTTGATCCAGAACGAGTGCTATTTTTAAAACAAAA
>CABXFE010000020.1 GCA_902511425.1 uncultured SAR86 cluster bacterium | reverse complement strand
CACCCTTAGAACTTGCTTTATGAGATGTGCCTGTTTTTCCTGCAACTTTATAATCTGATATCTTTGCTAAAATCCCTGTTCCATCTGCAACAACTAATTTCAAAGACTCCAATACGTCTTTGGCAGTATCTTTGCCTATTACTCGTTGCTTGTAAACCTCAGCATCATCTTTGAAAATTTTAAAATCTTTGAGGTAGCCGTCATTAGCGAAAACTGAATATGCTTGAGCTAATTGCAAAGAAGAAGCAGTCATACTGTATCCAAATCCAATACTAGCAATCTCATGATCAGAGATATTCTCTCTTGAGTTAATAACTCCATAAGCAACCCCAGGAAAGAATATATTTGGTGGTTTTGAAAGACCAAATCCTTTGTATCCTGAAATCAGTCCATCTATCCCAACTTGCAAAGCCAGCTTGGAAGCTCCAACCTGACTAGATTTTGCAATAACCTCGCTAACGGTCAGTATTTTATAATTTTTTGGATCTGAAACAGTTCTGCCACCTAAGTTTATAAATCCTGGACTGGTGTCTATTAGCTGATTGGTAGAAAGTATACCCATATCAATACCCTTAGCTAAAGCTAGTGGTTTAATTATTGAGCCCGGCTCAAATGCATCAACCAGGGCTCTATTTCTCTGAATCTGTCTTTGAGTGCTATTAGGGTTATAGGAGGGATAGCTTGCTATAGCAAGTATTTCTCCAGAAATATTATCTAATACTATAGCACTACCCCCCTTTGCATTATTTGCCTCAACAAAGCTTAAAAGGTGTTTATATGCATAAAATTGAATTCTGCTATCAATAGTTAACTTTTTATCAAAACCCTGGATTACTTCTTGGGTTACTATAGGTCTCCTACTTGCATTTTTATAAATAGTTTCTTGGCCAGATACACCGGACAATTCAGAATCTAAAATATTTTCAAGACCCTCCAGGCCAAATCCGTCTTTCCCAGCAAATCCAATCAAGGTAGCTATTTGTTCACCCAGTGGGTAATATCGCTTTTGAAATGATTCGATCTCAATACCAGAAAGTTTTAGGTTTTTTATGTTTTCATATTGAGCAAAATTTAACTTAGAAAAAATTAAAGTTTTTTTATTAGTTTGCTGAATAGCTGAAAAATCTTTTTTTAAAATAAGAAAGTCTTG
The DNA here is from genome assembly GCA_902511425.1 of uncultured SAR86 cluster bacterium. Classification (GTDB taxonomy): domain Bacteria; phylum Pseudomonadota; class Gammaproteobacteria; order Magnimaribacterales; family D2472; genus D2472. The sequence continues at coordinate 24,003 of CABXFE010000020.1, read as the reverse complement.
TAATTTTTTAAAATCTTCCTCTGAAAAATTTTTTAGAGCATATAAATCATATTGATTAATTGAAACAGCAAGAGGAAAGTCATTTCTGTCCAATATGCTCCCTCGATTAGCCGGTATTGGCCTAGAAGTCTCGAGCATGCTCTCACCCATAGATTTTAAAAAATCTCCGTCAATATACTGAAGACTAACTATTCTGAAAACTAAGATTAATAAACTAATAAATAAAAATATATATATTAGATACGCCCGCCAACTATATCCAAAATTATTTTTCATAAGTAACATTGATTGCTTTCGTAACTTCTACCATCTGTAAAATTTCTTTTGCATGGCGTTCAACTTTGGCTGGAGAACTAAGGTGATAGTATTCAGTTTTTAAATTAATATTTATTTCGGTCAATTTATTATTTGCTACTTGAAGATATGCATTATTCTCGAACTCCTGGCTAAATTGCCATCTAATTTTTATCGTCTCAAGACATATACAAAATAAAACAAAAATATTTATAAATAAAAAATATACAAAAATATCTTTTCTCATAGCTTTTCAAATACCCTCATTACTGCGCTTCTTGATCTGGGGTTCATTTTGATCTCATGAGTGGATGGTTTTATTTTCTTTTTGATGCACCTATATGTTTCACTTACTGAGGTATTAATTGGGATATCTTTAGGCATTTGCTCAATTTCAGGTTTGAAAAAATTTTTTACAATTCTATCTTCTAGCGAATGAAATGAAATAATTACAACAACCCCATTCACTTTAAGAATATTATGTAGCTTTGAAAGCCCCATTCGTAAATGATGAAGCTCCTGATTTACATGGATTCTTATTGCTTGAAATGACTTTGTAGCTGGGTGAGTTTTACCAGTTCTTTTAAGCACGGTTTCAATTACTTTTGAAAGCTCAATTGTAGTCTGCAAAGGTTTCTTAGTTCTAAACTCCATTATTGCTCTAGCAATTTTTCTAGAGGATCTTTCATCACCATAATGATATAAGATGTCACTTATCTCATTTTCAGGTGCACTATTTAGCCATTCAGCTGCGCTAAAACCAGAAGACTTATCCATGCGCATATCTAAAGGGCCATCGCTTTGAAAGCTAAAACCTCTGTATGAATCATCTAATTGAGTTGAGCAAGTTCCGAGATCAAATAATATTCCATCAAATTTCTGCTTAGGAAACAATGCATCAATTTCAGAATAATTTGAATGATAAATACTAAAACGTGGATCAGTAATATTTTCTTTACCAAATGATACTGCTTCTAAATCTCTATCAACAGCATGAAGTCTTCCCTGAGAAGATATTCTATTTAGAAGTTGTTGAGAATGACTGCCTCGTCCAAAGGTGAGATCTAGGTAAGTTCCAGATAAATCAGTAATCAAGAAATCTAATGATTCTTCCAGCAGAACTGGAACATGAAGCATAGATTTAATCTACTTGCTTTCTCATGAAGGTCGGCACATCAAGGAAATCTATATCCTCTGCAGACGATGTGCCACCTGACTCGACTAATTTATCTAGTTTTGGTGCGTCTAATCCAACTGGATTTAATTGCACTGTTGCTTTTCGTGAATTATCAACCGCTAAAGTTGCTGTTTTTTGATTAACACCGGTTGCTACAACCGTTACAAGAAGCTCCTCTTCATCCATTGAATCTTCCATAACAGTTCCATAAATAATGGTTGCATCATCAGCTGTAAAATCCCTTATCACTGAATCAACTTCATCAAAATCAGCCATGGTTGGAGATTTTGCAGTGATGTTAACTAAGATGCCTCTCGCATCTTTTAGCTCAATATCTTCAAGCAACTCTGAGCTAACAGCTTGGCTGGCAGCATCAATTCCTCTTTCATCAGCACTTGATTGGCCTGTGCCCATCATCGCTATACCTTTTTCTGACATAACCGTTTTTACATCAGCAAAATCAACATTTATGTAGCCAGGTTTCATGATGATGTCAGAAATGCCTTGGACAGCTCCTTTCAAAATATCATCTGCTTTTGCAAAAGCTTCTTCCATAGAAGTTTTTCTTCCTAAAATATCCATCAATTTTTGATTCGGTATAGTGATAAGACTATCAACTTCTTCAACCAGTTCAGCTATGCCCTGTTCTGCAGCGGCTTTTCTTTTATGGCCTTCAAAGTTAAATGGCTTGGTGACAACTGCTACTGTTAAAGCTCCAAGCTCCTTGGCAATTTCTGCAATGACTGGAGCGGCACCGGTTCCGGTTCCTCCCCCCATTCCTGCAGTGATAAAGATCATATCTGCTCCAGATAATAATTCTTCAATTGCAGCTCTATCTCTTTCTGCTGCCGCCCTTCCTACCTGCGGATCTGCACCAGCTCCCAAGCCCCTAGTAACATTATCACCAAGTTTTAAAATAGTTGATCCTTTTGCTCTGTCTAATGCTTGAGAATCAGTATTTGCACAAATAAAATCTGCTCCCTGGATCTCATGATTTATCATATGTATAACTGCATTTCCTCCTGCACCACCCACTCCGATAACTTTGATCTTGGCAAGTCCAGCATTTTCTTCAATTATTTCCCAATTCATTTTCTACCCCTTTAAAAAGATATTGTTTTTAAACTCTCTGGTAATACAACCTCTAGAATTTCAGTTGATAAAGCACCGCCTGTTTGCCTCATTTCCCAATTTTTGTCATTCCATACTTCAAACTTATTACCCATGCCAATAAGGGATGCTTTTTCTTCTTTTTGAATTTCTGCATATTCTCTGAGCTCTGAGGGCAACAGTATTAACATTCTTCCCTTGGGATCAAATGAACTCTCGCTAGCATTTCCTAAAATTGTCCATTGTAAGTTTCTTACAATTGGATCAAGGCCTTGTAATGATTGAAGCTCAGTGGAGATATTTTTCCAGATTGAGCCTGGATATATTTTTAAAGCTGGGTATTGAGGGTCTCTTGTAACAACAATACTTTCTTCATTTTGAATGCAAAGTTGCTTTCGATATTTCGCTGGAACAGCTAGCCTTCCCTTTGCATCTATCGAAATTGTTGTAAATCCAAACATAAAATATAGTAAAAATTAATAACTACACACTTTATACTACATTTAGCACACTTTTACACACTTTTTTTAAAAAAAATGAGTTGAGTTGATCTATAAGCCGGATTCTGTATTAAATGGCCATCTATCTAGGCAATATGTCACCATATTGCTCAAGCAACCTACCCGAATCCTAGACGAGTAGCCTAAGCGGATTCCTATTTGGTTTTGCTTCAAAGTGGGGTTTACATTGCCATATTTGTTACCAAATACGCGGTAGGCTCTTACCCTGCCATTTCACCCTTACCAATTACTTGGCGGTATAATTTCTGTTGCACTTGCCGTGAGCTCACGCTCCCCAGGAATTACCTGGCACTCTACTCTGTGAAGTCCGGACTTTCCTCTAACAAATTATTAGCAGCCATCCGATCAACTCGGATACATTCTAATACCAATTACTATTATTTAGAAATCCCTAATAAAAATTTATAAACTTCTTGTTTAGAAAAAGAAGTAATTTTAGCTATGAGTTTTGATGCATCCGTTGGGGATAAATAGTCTAGAAAAGGACGACAAAAAGTTTCATCTAAATTAAGAGGTGAGCCAGAATATGATCCAGGGTAGACTAGAATTACGAACTCTCCTAAAAGTGTAATGTCATTATTTTTTATAAGATTTAAAACTTCTTTAATGGTGCCTCTGTAAACAGACTCATACTCCTTAGTCATCTCGCGGCAAATTGCTAGCTGCGTATTTGGTCTAAGGACTTCAGCAAAAATTGAAATAGTTTTGCTAATCCTCTTAGCGGATTCAAAGTAGATATGTGTTGTATCAGAGTTTTGTAACTTCAAAGCAATTTTTCTTTTTGCTTCAGATTGTTTGGGTAAAAACCCGTTAAATAAGAATTTATCTGATGGTAAGCCTGAGAGAATAACAGCATTGATCACAGCTGATGGTCCTGGAAGGACGGTGAAACAAATATCTTCCTTGATACACCTTTGAATTAATGGGTAACCTGGATCAGATATTAACGGTGCACCTGCGTCAGATATAAGTGCAATTGTTTTCCCATCATTTATTAATTTAATAATATCATCGCTAGCTTTATTTTCATTATGCTCATGAAATGGTTTAGCTTTCTTTTGAATATCAAAATTTTGTAAAAGTTTTGATGCTACTCTAGTATCTTCTGCAAAAATGCAATCTACTTCCTTTAAAGTATTAATTGACCTCAATGAGAAATCATTTAAATTACCAATTGGAGTGCAAATTATATAAAGCATGAAATTAACTAAATGATTTTAAAAAAAAATAAATATATAAAGCATTTTATAGCATTAATTATCTTAGCATCATGCTCTACAACATCGGAAAATATGCTAGTTAATTCAAGAACATCTGAAGAACGTAGCCTTAGAAATTTCCAAGGGATTTTTGACTATGAGAGTTACGCTCTAGATGATCTGGAAAGCTTTCAAAGAATCATTGATAGCGAGGTTTTAAATCAAGAACAATTAAGGGATACAAAATTATTAATAAATAATTATAAGAAAATACTTTCCAAAAAAAAGTACACTCTTGAGCTAAAACCTGACCAGCAATATTCTAAAGAGCTAATTCAATTAATTTATAAATTTGGTCTTCCAATTCAAATTTCGTGGAATGAAAAAAATAAAAACTCAATTTCAGAGAATTTACTTACAAATAAAATTGATGGTTTCTGCTCAAGTTTGTACGATGATGCTATTACTTCAATAAACAAGGAAATAACCCGAGACTCTGATTCAATATTAGTAATTTACTCTAAAGAATATGCTTCTTTTATTAACGCTTTAAAATTTAATGATTCAAACTTAATAGCGACAGAATACAATTCAAATAACTTCCAAGAATTTTCTGCAAAGGTTTTAGGAGTTGATTTTAGTGAAAAGAGGTTTAAAAAAATTTCTGATCTAAATCCTAATCAAAATATAAAATTTAACCCACGACCTAGAACCGATTTAAACCAAGTAATTATTTTTTTAAAGCCTCAAGAATACAAATCAATGATTCCCGCGCTCAGATATCATGGAGGCAGTAATTTTAAATATATAAATTTTATCTCTTCTATGGAAGATATTACTGACTCCAAACAATTATTAGACTACGAGGATTCTTGGGTTCCTTTTTCAAGGAATTTAACATCAAAAGTTAAAAACGATAGTGGAGCAACTCTTGAAAGATTCCTGGCGTTGGGCGCTTTAAATGAATGGTTATTAATTCAAATTCTAGATCAAGCTGGGGTGCAATCTGCAAAAATAAATGGTGTTACAGGCAGTCTTGTTTTTAGATCCAACTCTTGCACTAAAAGAATTATTCCTATGCAGAAAATTAGTGCAGATTTATTTTCGTCTTAGTCCCGAAGATCTCTTTCTATTAAAGAAAGGCTATCTTGAAAACTAGGTCGAGCAAATATTTTTGTTTGATAATCCAGCAAAGGCTTCAGATGTCTATTTAAAGGGAGATTTATTCCAAGAGAAGGCAGCCTCCATAAAATGGGAGCAAGATAGCAATCAATTAAAGAAAAATCTTCGCTCATAAAAAAATCAAATTCTTTAAAAGTTGGAGCAACGGTACTAATTTCATTTAGTAACTCCTCTCTAACAATTAGCAATTCTTTCTCAGAAAGTTCTTTTGCAATTAAGGTATCCACTAATGGACACCACTCTTTATCTATTCTCAACATAAGCGTTCTGCTGTTTGCCCGTGAAACTGGATAGACTGGAAGAAGAGGAGGATGAGGAAAGCGCTCATCTAAATATTCAAGCATCACCCCTGCATCGTACAAACCAAGATCTCTATCAGCCAAAATAGGCAAGGTATGATAGGGATTAAGTGCAAGGACTTCTTCGGGAGCCTCTTCATTTGAAGTTTCTCTGATTTCACATGCAATATCTTTCTCAGCAAGAACAATTCTTACTCGGTGGCTATAGTGATCGTCTTTGTCAGAATATAAAATCATGCTTCCTCTTTGTTTACAGTTAAATTTTAATGATAGTCTTTTTGGTATTCCCTAAAAAGAAGATAAGCAAGCGCTGTAAATACTACAAAAAATAGTATCGCATACCAACCCATTCTCTCTCTGTCTGATCTGCTTGGCTCTCCAACATATGTCATAAAATTTACTAAGTTGAATATGACCTCATCAAATTCTTGGGCAGATAAAGCCCCTGATCCCTCTATAGTTTTAAGATAACCGCACTTCTCTTCTGTGATGTCGTTACCATTTTCATCTCTTCTGACTCCACCATTGCTAGCTATTACTGGAAAATCTTTACAAGAAAGTATTTGTTGGCCCTGCATGGAAGCCAAGACATTAGGCATCGCTGCGCCTGGATATACCATATTATTAACTCCATATGGCATTGATGAATCCTCATAAAATGTTCTTAAATATGTGTAAACCCAATCAGAGCCATGCAATCTAGTAACAAGTGTTAGGTCGGGAGGAGCTATGCCAAACCAGGTCTCAGAGACAGCAGGTTTCATTGAGCCTGTCATTCTATCTCCAAGCTTAACATTTGCACCAAAAACTAAATTGTCATTGAATATATCCTCAGGAATATCTAAGTCTTTTGAAATTCTTCCCCATCGAGAATATTTTAGCGAATGGCAACCATAACAATGATTGATAAAGGTCAGGGCACCTAACTGGAGTGATTCCATATTATTTAACTCAGGCTTGAATGAATCGCATTCTCCATAATCACCGCATGGGGCTCCACCAGCTGCAAAAGCTTCTTGGGAACCAAAAAATAAGAAAGCTACTAGTAGGAATTTCTTCATAACCTTTCCGGGACCGGCTTGGTTTTTTCAATAGAAGTATATATAGGCATTAATAAGAAAAATGCAAAATAAATTATGGTTCCAATAATACTGAGTGTAGTTCTCAGGGCTGTTACAGGCACAGTACCTAACCATGCAAGCATGAGCCAACTAATAATAAATACAGTCATTGCAATCTTACTTAGCGTTCCCTTGTATCTAATAGAAGCTGCTTTACTTCTATCAAGCCATGGCACGACAAACAGTATGGCTATAGCAGCACCCATGACTACAAGACCACCAAGCTTGTCAGGCACAGCTCTTAACATTGCGTAGTATGGTGAGTAATACCATACCGGAGCAATGTGCTCAGGTGTAACTAATGGGTTAGCTTCTTCAAAGTTAGCTAATTCCAACATGTAGCCGCCGCCTTCAGGAAAAAAGAACATAATGATTGAAAAAACAATGCCAAATATTCCAATGGCTACCAATGCATTCAAAACTTTATATGGAAAAAATGGAACGCTGTCCAATGGAACTCCATCTTCGTCTAGATGCTTCTCAATATCTACACCCTCTGGATTCCCTGCTCCAACTTCGTGCAGAGCAACCAAATGCATAAAAACCAGCGCAATTAATATTAAAGGTAAAGCTACCACATGCAACGCAAAGAATCTTGAAATAGTTGCCCCAGAGATATAGTAATCACCCCTAACCCAAATTTCCAATGACTCACCAATATAAGGAATAGCTCCAAAGAGAGAGATAATAACTTGAGCTCCCCAGTAAGACATTTGTCCATATGGCAATACATAACCTAAGAAACCCTCAGCCATCATTACAAGGTAAATGGTCATACCAAAAACCCAGACCAATTCTCTTGGTTTGTGGTAAGAGCCATATAACAAGCCTCGAAACATATGAAGGTACACAACAGCAAAGAACATTGAAGCGCCTGTGGTATGCATATATCGAATAACCCAGCCGTATTCAATATCTCTCATAATGTATTCAATAGAAGCGAAAGCACCTTCTTCAGTATTCTCATATCCAAACATTAACCAGATACCTGAAACAATTTGAATAATTAAAACCACTGATGCCAAAGCACCAAACATGTACCAGAAATTTACCTTTTTAGGGACAGGATGCTTTGATAAATGGCGTTCATATGTATTTACAATAGGTAAACGAGCGTTAATCCAATTAAAAAATCCAGATGATTTTTGGGTCATTATGCAGTGCCTCTTTCTTCCCCTATTGTTAATATACTTCCGTCAAAATAATGTGGCGGGACTTTTAAATTAGTTGGAGCAGGAACTCCTTTGAATACTCTTCCAACAATATCAAACATTGATCCGTGGCAAGGACAGAAAAATCCGCCAACCCAAGACTCATCCCAAGGTTGAGATTCCATTTCAGGATAATATTTTGGAGCACATCCTAAATGGGTGCAAACTCCTGCAATTACTGTGTATTCGTTTGAAGTAGATCTCGTTGGGTTAACATCTCTATAGGGTTCTTCAATCTTCAGAGAACTTGGATCATCTAATTTTGATTCAACTTTTGAAAGGCTGTCTAATGCTTCTTTACTATGTCGGATAACAAAAACTGGTTGTTTTCTCCAGGCAACTTGAATTTTTTGCCCAACTTGCATTTTTGAAACATCAACTTTTACTGGGCCACCAATTGCTTTGGCTTTTGCACTTGGATTCCAGGAAGCAACAAATGGGACAACTGCAAATGATGCACCAGCAGCACCGACAGCTGCGGTCATACCTATGAGTACTTTTCTTCGCGTGGTAATTTTTTCTTCCATTAAAACCTATATTGGGATGAACGGTAAAATTTAAATATAAGAAATTAACGCTTGGAGAATTGAGAGCTTTTTCTTGCTTTCTTTAATCCTGGTTTCTTTCTCTCTACTTTTCTGTCATCTCTTGTCAAGAACCCTGCAGATTTTAGCTGTGGTCTTAGACTTTCATCGAATTCTAGTAAAGCTCTTGAGATACCATGCCTAATTGCTCCAGCTTGACCAAAGCTTCCTCCACCTTTGACCATGGCTTTGATATCTACTTGCTCATCAAGCTCGGTTAATTTCAATGGTTGCATTACTAACATTTGTGCGACTTGCCTGCCGAAATAGTGAGCCAATTCCTTATTATTAACTAGTATTTTTCCTTTTCCTTTGGAGAGATAGACTCTAGCGGATGAAGTTTTTCTTCTGCCAGTTGCATAATGGATAGATGCGCTCATAGTTTTGGCTCCCAAATTTGAGGTTCTTGTGATTCGTGGGGATGATTATCTCCCTTGTATACTTTCAGCTTTTTAAACATTTGCTTTCCAAGTTTATTTTTTGGCAGCATGCCTTTTACAGCTTCTTCAATAATATATTCAGGTTTGTCTTCAATAATATCTTTGAACACTTTAGTCTTCAAACCGCCGGGGTAAAGTGAGTGAGTGTAATATTTTTTATCATCAAATTTTTTGCCAGTTACCTGAATTTTCTCAGCATTGATGACCACCACGTAGTCTCCACCATCGGTGTGAGGAGTATAGGTGGGTTTGTCTTTGCCCCTAATACGATCAGCTATTTTAGTGGCCAAACGCCCTAGAATTTTGTCTGAAGCATCTACAACATACCAATCATGTTGTGCGTCTTCTTTTCTGAGTGAAAGAGTTTTCATTACTATTTATGTTAAAGAAAAAAATTAGATGCGAATGTTAATGTTTACGCGCTATTTAATCAATATTTTAATTCATTTAGTTTCTTTTTTCTCTAAATTTTGAAGATATTTTGTTGATGCTATTTGATGAAGTCTACTCTCAGTTCTAACCCATAAATGATGCAACTGGTCTCCAGAATACAAATTAATCATTGAATTTGGATCATAAAAACATTTAAGTTTTTGTTTTTCCTGATAAGCAATATCAATAAAACTGATAAATCTTCTTATTTTATCAATGTGATCATCATTACAAACATGAAAATTACTGATGAATACCCATTCAAAGGTTTTAACAATCTCAATAAAATCCTTGCTTGCACATGGTGATGAGAAAAAATCTTTAAAGGAAAGCCAAAGCGCTTTATCAGAACAGCCAAAACAACGAAATTTTCTGTTGTTTGCCAAGAATTCTGTTTTCTCAGCAAGATCTTGCTTGAAGGTTCTTTGCAAAAAATCCTTAACATCCTCAAATCCATTCACATCTTTAGCCGAACTATCAAACTTAGAAATCTCTTTTAGTCTATAGTCTTCACTTCCCAGTAGATGGTGTATAAAAAAATTTTCATTAATAAAATTTATAGTTTTTAAAAATTTAGCTCTTTGAAGACCATCTTTATAGAGATTGTCTGGATCTGAATTAGATGAAATAAACAACCTAGTTCCTTTTTTTAATAATGCCTCAAGCAATGTACCTATAATCATTGCATCAGCAATGTCCTCAATTTGAAACTCATCTATAAAAATAATCTTGAAATCAATTGAAAGGTTCTTAACAACCTTTAATAATGGATCGCTGTTTCCAGAAAATTCTGATAATTTTTTATGAATAAGTTGCATAAATTCAATAAAATGGAACTGGCCTGCATAAGGAAAATATGAATCTTTAAGACTTTGGAGAAGCATTGTTTTGCCTCTCCCAACTGGACCCCACAAGTAAAAATTTCCAATTGAATTATTTTTAGAAAAAAATGTAGGAGGTTTATAAATTGAGTCTTGCTCAATAAACTCCTCCAGAAATAAAGTTTGAGTATTATCAAGCGTTACATCCTGAGCAGATAAATTCTCAAGTACAACTGTTATATCCTTCATATTATTGATTTAATGATCATATGAGATTTTTTAACAATAAACTTTCAAGGATAAATTTTTTAATCTTGGTAGGTATTCTGACATATCTTTATATAAATATGTCGAATAGCGAAGGTTATGTAGGAGCAATTGCAAAAGCATCCCCATCTGTTATTAATATCAGCATAAAGAAAAATATTGAGACCAGATCATTTGATAGAGAGCAACTAAATGATCTTGTGGGCTCTGGAATTATTATTTCTGATGATGGATATGTCATTACTAATCTTCATGTAATTGAGGGCGCTAGAATTATTGAGGTTGAGTTAGATGATGGACAAGTTTATCCAGCATCTCTGATTGGTTTTGATGAACGGTCTGATCTTGCAGTGATCAAAATTACTCCAATGGATGTTTTGAAACCTATCGAGGTATCAAACAGTTCATCAGTTCAGGTAGGTGATCAAGTAATTGCCATTGGAAATGCATTTGGTTTAGGGAAAACTTTTACCAGTGGAATTATTAGCGCTACTGGAAGAGATTATGGAAATCCATATTTGGAGCTCATTCAGACTGACGCAGCAATTAATCCAGGAAATTCTGGTGGAGCCTTAATCAATCACAAAGGCAATCTTATTGGTATGAATACAAAAATTTTTTCACAAACTGGCTCTTATGCTGGAATTGGCTTCGCTCTTCCAGCAAATAAAATGATTGAAGTTGCCTCGGAGATTATTCAATATGGCTCAGTAAAACGGTCATGGATTGGAGATTTTAGAGTCAAAATAAAAAGGTTCTTATTAAATAACAAACCTGCCTATGGGCTAGAGATATTAGAACTCAGAAACTATGGACCACTTTTTAATAGCGGAAAAATACAGCCTGGAGCAGTAATCTTATCTATCAATAATCAAACACCAACATGGGAGAATTTAACTGGCGCTTTAAAAAATTCTTTTCCGGGAGATGAAATTAGCTTCCAAATATTACAGAACTCTAATGTAAAGAATTACAAAGTTATTACAGAAGCTATTCCCATAAAATAGATCAATCATCTTTCCAAATAGGATCTCGTTTTTCTAAAAACGAGGTTATGCCCTCCTTTGCATCATCTGCTAGAGAATTCTCAGTCATCACTTCTGAAGTGAATTCATATGCTGCAGATAGACTCATTTCATGCTGCCGATAAAAAGCTTCTTTGCCAATTTTCACAACAGAAATGGGCTTAGTTGCAATTTTCTTTGCAAGAGATAGAACGCTTTCATTTAGTTTGTCAGCAGAAACATAATCATTGATTAGGGATATTCTCTTGGCTTCGGCTGCATCAATCATATCGCCTGTAAGGAGCATTTTCATTGAGTCTTTTTTGCTAACATTTCTTGAGAGTGCAACCATTGGAGTTGAGCAAAATAGTCCTATATTTACTCCTGGAGTAGCAAATTTTGATTGATCAGATGCTATAGCTAAGTCACAACTAGCAACTAACTGGCAACCAGCAGCAGTTGCAACGCCGTTTATCTCTGCAATGACTGGTTTTGAGCACTTAGTTATCATCTGCATCAATGAAGAGCATAAATTAAAAAGATCTAAAAAATACTTTTTCCCGTCATCTAAATTGGCTCTAGCATCAGTAATATCTTTTAAATTGTGCCCTGAACAAAAAACATCACCGACGGCTGCAATGATAATTACTTTTACCGAACCATTCGATGATGCCTCAAAAATACGTTGCTGAAGTTGATGCATCATTTTTTCCGAGAGAGCATTTTTGTTTTTGGGATCATCTAAAATTAAACGCAGAATACCTGGGTGAGTTTGGTCAATATGTAAAATATCTTTTATCTTTTCATTCATGATCTGATGACTTAATTTTCAAGAATTTTTTTTGGGCATTGATTCATCACAACTTTTAAACCAGCATTGACTCCTAAAGATTCCGCTTCTTCAGAAAAAAGGCCTTCCTGTGTCCATAAGATTTTTGCTCTGATATTTATTGCTTCATTTGCAATGCTGGGAATATATTCTATCGATCGAAATACATCGACCATATCAATTTTTTGTTTTATAGCCGAAAGACTTGAATAGCATTCTTTACCTAAAATTTTAGCATTAGCTAGATTTGGATTAACTGGAAATATTTCATAACCATAATCTTGAAGAAATTTCATGACTTTGTAACTATCTCTTTCTGGATTAGCACTGGCTCCAACTATTGCAATTGATTTAACATCACTCAATATTGATCTTAGATACTCTTTTTTCAAATTTATCTATTTAAAGCGAGAAATTATTTTAGCTGCACTCTTCTCACAGCTTGGACCCATAAGATGAACTCCATCAATGCATGGAAGATCAATAATTTTTTCTATTAGCTCTTGGCAAATTTCTTCACCTGTTTCTGCGGGTAATACACTATTCTCTAAGCGCTGAAGGATTTGATCAGAGATATTTACGCCCCACAGGTTTTTACGCATCCAGTCAGCCTGCTTGGCTGATTTTAAGGGCCCCATACCAATTATCACCTTGCAATCACCAAAAGAGCCTTGCTCGTTTAATTTGTCTGAATATTGTTTTATAACTTCATAATCAAAGCAATATTGAGTCTGAACAAAACCTGCTCCCTTTGATATTTTTGTGACTAATTTGTCCAACGCATCTGGTTTTGAAATTTGAGTATATAAATCATCCGCAGCACCTGGATAAATAGGTAATGGGTTTTTAATTTCTGTACCATCGAAAAGAGTTCCTCCTGCGATGACCTTGCACAATTCAATTAATCCGTTGCCGTTAAATTCATTTACAACTGCTGGTCCATTCTCACCTGGTTGGTCCCCACTTAAACAGAGAACTTTATTGACACCAACAGACAAAGCCCCAAGCAATACTGATTCTAAGGCAATTTGATTTCTGTCTCTTCCAGTGAGTTGCAAGATAACATCTAGGCCACTTCTTTTAATCTCCGAGGCAACCAGCAAGCTATTCAAGCGACTCGTGCAGTTGGGTGAATCTGTAACATTCACAGCATCTGCAATACCAATTAGCTCGTCTACTTGTTGCACGCATCCTGTTAAATCAGTAGTTACCTGAGGCGTTGTCTCTGAGGTAAATATAAAATCATTGGTATTAAACATTTTGATATCTCCAGCACAAAACTATATTCAAAGAAATAATTTATGAATTCGAGTCTATTTCTATTGATAATGTAAATATAATAGTTGTTTTTGATAAAATCGCTACTAATTAGGCAATCTAGTAATATCTGCCCCAAGATACGATAGCTTCTCCTCGATCCTTTCGTACCCCCTATCAATATGATAGATGCGGTCTACAATGGTCTCACCCTTGGCACATAAACCTGCCAAAATTAAGCTTGCAGATGCTCTAAGATCAGTTGCCATTACTGGGGCTCCATTTAGCGCGCTAACTCCCTTGATAAATGCATTGCTTCCTTTGACTGTGATATCGCAACCCATTCTATTTAACTCTTGTACATGCATGAATCTATTTTCAAATACATTTTCTGTGACAACTGATGACCCCTCTGATAATGCATTCAACACAGTGAACTGTGCCTGCATATCAGTTGGAAATCCTGGAAATGGGGCTGTAGAAATATCGACTGGTAAAATGGAGTGATTCTCCATAATCAATTGAATAATATCGTCACCTACAATAACTGAGGCTCCACTTAACTTTAATTTATCTAAAATATTATTCATGCGGGAAGCTTGAACATTTTTGATAGTGACATCACCACCAGTTATAGCTGCAGCAATTAAATAGGTCCCAGCCTCAATCCTATCTGCAGGAATAACAAATTCTGTACCACCAAGGCTTTCAACACCATCAATCACAATTTCATCAGTTCCAGCGCCAATGATCTTAGCTCCCATCGAATTGAGAAAGTTTGCTAAATCCTCAACCTCAGGTTCTTTTGCAACATTTCTTAGAACAGTCTGTCCTTCAGCAAGAACAGCGGCCATCATGATATTTTCTGTTCCGGTTACAGATACTCCTGGAAAATTAATCTCGCATCCAATTAATTTTTCTGAAGAGGCTTCAATATAACCACTTTTTAATTCAATTTTAGCTCCAAGCTTTTCCAGCGCATCTAAGTGAAAATCTACCGGCCTCGTTCCAATAGCACAGCCACCAGGAAGCGCAATTCTTGCAAAACCATAACGAGCTACTAGCGACCCAAGAACCAAAATAGAAGCACGCATGGTCTTAACTAGCTCATATCTAGCCTCATAGTCATGAAGTTTTGATGTAGAAATCATGAAATCCATACTTTCATTCAAGGTTATCTCAGCTCCCATTGAACCTAAAATTTCAAACATAGTGGTGATATCTTGCAAATAAGGTAGATTTTTAAAAATTATCGGCTTATCACTTAATATTGTTGCTGCCAGCATTGGTAAGGCGGCATTTTTTGCACCAGAACAAGTAATGGATCCTGAGAGTTTATTACCACCAATAATCTTTAATTTTTCCATAAATTATGCTGTTTCAGATGGAGATTTTGTAATTAAACTTAGAGCATGAAGCTCACCTGTTTGAAACTGTTCTTTCAAAGTATTTAAAACTAACTTATGTCGTTGAAGAGTATTTAAACCCTCAAACTCATTGCTCACTATTAGAAGTCTAGAATTACAATCTTCTCCATCAAAAGATATCTCGGCTTCAGGAAATTTTGATCTAAGAAATTGAGCTACATCCATAATATTTTTATCTGCAAAAAATTAATCGAAATTAGCATCGGAAGTCCAATGCTTGATTACCTCATCAATATTTTCATTGTGTTCTTTTGCAAGAGCTTGGAATTGATTTCTAAAAGTAAGACCCAAATTTACTCCATTTACAATAATATTGATGATTAGCCAATTCCCATTTTTATCTCTTCTTACTTTATATGTTATTGGATAGGTGTTGCTAGAAGTAATTAAATTCTGCTTTACATCCTCAGTTTTTTTAAATGCAGATAACTCTGGGAAAATAGTCATGATTTTTTGATCGCCCCACTGAGCCAACGTCGAGGAATATGTATCTAGCAATGAAGTTCTAAATGATTCTATAAATTTAAGTCTTTGTTCCTTTGAGGATGCAAGATAGTACTTTTTACCCATCACGCTTGCGCCCACCCTTCTAAAATCAACCATAGGTTCAAAAATAATATTTATTTTATCTTTGAAAAGCTCAGGATCTTTTGCAAAAAGCTCTTGATTATTTCTTATAACAGCAACCATCTCTTGAGCCTTAGTATCGATAAACTTATGAGGGTCAGATGCGCTCACCGGATTGCTGTGTAAACATATGATTCCAAGAAAAAAAGCTAGAGATTTCAAAGTATTATTCATAGGGGTATTATAACATTAGTAAGAAACTATAAATTAAATATGAAAGATAAGAATTTTATCAATTCCGCCTTAAGCGTAATAGAAATAGAGTCAAAAGCAGTGATAAATTTAAGAAACCAAATTCGGTCTGACTTTGAAAGTCTTTGCTCAAATATACTTCAGATAAAGGGGAAGCTAATTTTAATGGGCATTGGCAAATCTGGTCACATTGCTCAAAAAATTTCAGCAACATTATCAAGTACTGGTACCTCGTCATTTTTTATACATCCAACTGAAGCAGCTCATGGTGATTTGGGAATGATCAACAAGAAAGATGCTATTTTGCTTTTATCAAATTCAGGAGAAACAAAAGAAATAATTGAAATTTTGCCTGCATTAAAACGTTCTACTGCAAATATTTTTACACTTACTAATAACAGTCAATCGACTATTGCCAAGGCTGGTAAAATTAATTTAGTGATTAATGCCGAGGAAGAAGCCTGCCCATTAAACTTAGCTCCAACCTCATCAACTACAATTGCATTAGTATTTGGAGATGCGTTAGCAATTGCCCTGCTAGAGGCACGAGGCTTTAGTAAAGATGATTTTGCAAAATCTCATCCAGCCGGACAGCTTGGAAAAAAGCTGACAACATTAGTTCAGGATTTAGCAGCTACAAATGATAAGGCGCCAATTGTAAATGAAGCTATATCTTTAAAGGATGCGTTGATAGAAGTAACTGAGAAAAAACTTGGGGTAACTTTAGTTTCAAATAGCAAAAAAGTTGTTGGAATTTTTACAGATGGTGATTTAAGAAGATGTCTGAATGATGATGTAGATTTAAATGAAACACCTATTAAAGATGTAATGACTACAAACTTTAAAAGCATTAATTGCAATGATCTTGCAATAGATGCTGCTGAGATTATGGAGAAAAATAAAATTTTTAGCTTAGTTGTTAATTCCTCAACCAATCAAGCAGATAGCATAGGAATTATTACCATGCATCAACTGCTTGAAGCGGGAATCATTTAAAAAAAGAAATGTTTAAAAGACACAAAACTTTACTAATGATACTAGGGTTTGTTTATCTTCCTGTTGTAATCTCAGAAGAAAGCTCGATCTTTCAAAATATTTCAATTCAATCAGATCAAGTTACTATTGATCAAGATACTAGGCAATTAACTTTCAAAAATAACCTTAGGATCAAAATAGATAGCCATATTATAGAAGGTTCTAGTGCCCGTCTTAGCCGCAAAGATGAAAAATTAGAAATATTTGGGAAGCCAGCAACTATAAAATCTTCTACCATTGATGGTGAGGCAGAAATATTTGTTATATATCCAAATAAGTCTATGAGTCTGCTTGGAAACGCAAAACTTATAAATCAAGGAAATTCAATTACATCTAATCTCATCACATATCAAATCACCTCAAATGAATAGTGAATCTCTATGCCTAGCTAATGTTGAAAAAACTCTTGGCTCTAAAAAAATTCTTTCAGATGTAAGTTTTTCAATTAGCGAAAATGAAATTGTAGGTTTGCTTGGTCCAAATGGAGCAGGCAAAACAACAGCATTCTATATTGCTGCTGGTTTGGTTTTTCCAGATCACGGCAAAGTATTTATCAATAGTATAGATGTAACAAAAGATCCCATGCATGTTCGATCTGATATAGGGTTAGGCTATCTACCTCAAGAAGCATCAATATTCCCAGATCTAAGCGTTGAAAAAAATCTTATGGGAATAGCTGAATTGTCAAATGGAGATGAGGATCAAGCAATCAACATAGTAAAAAAAACTATTGATGAATTCGATCTTGGAAATATTCTTCAAGTTAAAGGAAGAATGTTATCTGGTGGGCAAAGAAGAAAAGTTGAAATTGCTCGTACTTTAATATGTAAACCAAAGATTATGCTTTTAGATGAGCCTTTTGCTGGGATTGATCCTATTGCTGTAGAGGAAATCAAAGAACTTCTTCAAGAAATTTGTAAAAAAGAAATTTCGATCTTGATTACAGACCACAATGTGAGGGAAACGTTAAGCTTGTGCCATAAGGCAATTATTCTTAGTAATGGGAAAATTATTGCTGAAGGCAATGAGGAAAGCTTAAAAGAAAATGCTCATGTACAGAAAAAATATTTCGGTAAAATGTTTTCCTGAAAATGGCAATTAAGCTTGTAAGAGAATTTAAACAAAATCATCAGCTATCGATAACTCCTCAGTTAAAAAAGTCTATTGATCTTCTCCAACTTTCAAGGCTAGAAATTATCAATAAAATCAATAACGAAATTGAAGAAAACCCTTTTCTGAAAAAAGATTTTGATAATGAGCAAATCCCGAACTTTGATGATATGGACCTTTTGAATAACCTATCAAATGATTTAACTTTACAAAATCATCTTGAAGATCAACTGCGAGATATCAAACTCAGTAATTCTGAAAAAAAAATTGCGCAAGTGATTATCCAGTCCCTTGAAGAAAACGGGTTGCTTCAAATAGACCTTGATGAGATTGAAGAGTTAATGGAATATGCCTATTCCGTAAAAGAAATTAAAAATGTTTTGGTTAATGTAATTCATGACCTAGAACCTGCAGGAGTTGGTGCAAGAAATTTTAAAGAGACAATATATATACAATTGAATAAACAAGAAATTCCTACTGAGGAATTGGAAATTGCAAATAAAATTTTATTCAATCCTCAATTTTCCTCCTTTGAAGATGCAGAATCTGATTTATTGCAGCAATATTCTCAAGATGTTGTTGCATCCGCGCTGAAAAGAATCAAACAATGTGATCTATCACCAGGTTTAGAGTTTGAATCTGCGCATATTATTCAACCAGACTTGGAGGTAATTCCAGACAATAATCAGAATCTCAATGTTCACTTTAGAAAAGACAACTTTCCATTAATTAGTCTTGATAAAGATTTAGAGCAATTGGTTAAAAATAAAAAAAATAAAGCAAACAGAGAATTAAAAGAAAAAATGGGTGAAGCAAAATGGTTAATTAGGGCAATTAATAAAAGAAATGAAACTGTTCAAAATGTAGGCATGTTGATTTGCAAGATTCAAGCTGACTTTTTATCAAATAAATCTGCTGAATTAAAACCTGTATCAAATATTGATCTTGCTAGAGAATTAAGAATTAGCGCATCAACCGTCTCTAGAATTTTAAGGTCGAAATATATACAAACACCTAAAGGTGCTGTTTCTATGAAATCACTCTTGGCTAGCTCAGTATCAAAAACTAGAAAAGTCACTCCGATGCAATTGATGGAAGAAATTCAAAAGATTATTGAAGGGGAAAGAAAAAAATTAAGTGATCAAAAGATTTCAGATCTGTTGAACAAACGTGGGTTTAACTTAGCAAGAAGGACCATCTCAAAATATCGAAAAAAAATTAACTTACCAAACTCAAGAAATAGATAATTCATAATCTTGTAAGTTAGAATTAAGGCTATGAATGAAATCACTCCGCATCATTTCTTGTCTGAGGATCTACTCAAAAAGATTCAAGGAAAGGATGTGGAGCCCTCCATTAATCAAATTAAAAGAATTTTATCTGGTATGCATCCCTCCGAGGTGGCTCACAGCATAGAGTCCCTTCCACCTAAAGAAAGAAAATTTTTGTGGTCGCTGATTGATATGAAAGACGAGGGTGAAATTATTGCTCAATTACATGATGAAATTCAACAGGAGCTTATCTCAGAAATTTCGCCAGAGGAACTAATAACAATAATTGGGGACTTAGAGCTTGATGAAATTGTTGATATTCTTCAAATTCTTCCAGAACAAAAAACAGAAAATATTTTATCTGCGATGTCACTAAGAGATCGGCAGAGAATTCAGGAAGCCTTGGAATACCCTGAAGACTCAGCTGGTGGTCTTATGAACACTGACATCATTAGTGTTAGGCCCAAGCATAATCTGGAAGTTGTTATGAGATATCTTCGTGCGCAACGAAAATTACCAAAAAACACTGATCAAATTTTTGTGGTTTCAAGAGACAATAAATTTTTAGGCTCTTTGCCAATTTCTTTAATTGTTGTCTCAGACCCAAGTCTAAACGTTAGAGAGTTAATGGAAACAGAAACTCAACCACTTGAAGCCCATTTAAATGATAAGGATGTTTCTAGATTGTTTGAACAAAATGATTGGGTATCTGCCCCAGTGGTAGACAAAGAGTCTAGGTTGATTGGAAGAATAACTATTGACGATGTTGTTGATGTCATTATGGAGGATGCGGATCAAAATTTTCTCGGGATGGCTGGAGTGGCTGAGGATACATTTGCCGCACCAGCAAGAGCTGCAAGGAGTAGAATTTTATGGCTATCAATAAATCTCTTAACAGCTTTTATAGCATCTTCGACCATAAGTATTTTTCAAGCAACGATCGATCAAATAGTATATCTGGCTATTCTGATGCCTATTGTTGCAAGCATGGGTGGAGTTGCTGGTACGCAAACTCTGACGATCATGATTCGAGGATTAACGCTTCAACAAATTAACCGATCAAATCTAAGATGGCTTTATAAAAGAGAAGTAGCAGTATCAATTGTTAACGGAATCGTTTTATCTATTTTGGTTGGTTTAATAACTTATTTCTGGTTCAATGACCTGATCATTGCAGTTCTGATTTGTGTAGCCATGGTTACTAACTTAATATGCTCTGCTGTTGCAGGTATTTTTATTCCAATAATATTGAGAAAATTCAACCAAGATCCAGCGATAGCTGGAAGTGTTGTTGTAACAACTGTCACTGATGTAATAGGCTTTTTCTCTTTTCTTGGCCTAGCTACTTTATTTCTTGTTTAACTCTTTCTAATTCTGGTTCTGAGATAGTTCCTAAAACTTTATATTGGTAATTAGTGAGATTATTTATATCTTCCTCAAAGATTTCATTAATGACGGCTGAGCCAGCAACAGCTGGAAGGCCGCCAAGGATTGCTGCATACCACGGGAGATTTTCTCCAACACGAACTCTCAGGTCTAAATTAAGATCCAATTCATCTAATTTATTTTTATAGTTTTTATTAACCTGGCCAACCCATCTCATTTTAGCTGTATTTGTTTCAACAAATAATGGTGACACAAGTTGAAGTTTTGATTTATTAAATAATAAATCTCCCTCAACTCTGCTGAGTTGAGTGGAAGTAAACTCATCAATTGAAAGATCAAAGTTTGCAAGCTTGCCAAGAATATTTTTTAAATTCAAAACGCCAAGTAAATTAAACGCCAGCGAATCAGCGATTGAATCTTTGATTACTAAATCTTTTAAAATAAAACTACTCTCTCCCTCTATATGACTTAACGAAGAAAGCTCTTTCCATTGTAAGTTAATAGATCCATTAAAATAAGAAAAATCAATCAGGTCTCTTAGATAAGGAATTTTTTTTGAATCTTTGAATAAAAAATCTCCTCTAATTTTATATAAAGGTTTTTCCTTATCGACTAAAAAATATGCATTTGAAGATTTATTTGAGGGCGAAATAGAAATTAAATTAGATTTAAATTTAATATTATTGGCGGAAAAATTATTACGATTGTTTACAAGATATACATCTAGCTCTTTAATCTTTACTTTACTAAAAGAAGAGTTTTTGACAATCAGTCTTGAATTGATGGGCATTCCAAAGCCTGATTGTGAAGAATCAAAAAATTCTATATCAGGAATAGCTGAGTCCTTTATTTCTATTCTCATAAAACCTGTCTGATCCATCCTGAGATTCAAATTCAGCTTATCTGCAATTAAATTACCTCTTATGCCTGCGCTCTTTAGATCAAATAATCCTGAAAGATTAGAAAAATTATTATTAAAAAATTTAAAATTTTTAATATCAAAGGCAAGTTTATTAAATTTTGTTGGCATTGTTTCTTTCTCACTAGCCAACATAGTGATCAATAGATTCTCATTAATAAATTGAGAATTAATGTATATATTTAATCCAGAATCATAATTAAAGTTCTTGTACTGATCTGGAAGCTTTGAGCCTATTGAAATATATCCATCATATTTGCTTAGATCTCTAATATGTATATCAACTTTTTGACTTATGACCTTTATTGATGGGTTTAAAAAATTAGTAACCAAGATTTCAGTGGGCAAGCTTGTTAACTTATTTTTTGAAAGTAAATCTAATGGAGAATTTAGCTCGATATTTTGTAAATCAGAATTTATCTTTAGTATTGGCGGAGAGTCTTTTTTAATATTTAAGTCTATATTAAAACGATCATTGCCAGAAACCTTAAGATAAGATGAATTTATATTAAACTCACTTAGGTCTAAATTAACATTTGTAGAGAGGGTTAAATCATATTTTTTTGTTAAGCCTGTTCCCAAAATAGTAATTGGCATTTCCTTTTTCATGAAGATAGATGGTAATGATCCATGGATTAAATCTAAGTCAACAACAAAGATATTTGCCTGATCAAATTGAATCTTTTGAGACTGAAATGCTGGCATAAAAAAATTTTTTGTTTTTACAGAAATGGCATTATTGATTTTGAACGGCTTGAGTCTAATTTCACCTTTATGAAGTGCTTTTATGTCTGGTATGTTAAAGCTTTCACCTCCTGCACTTAAGATACTCTTCAGGTCTATTGATTTCATATCATGAAGAGAATAAAAACGAAGCTTTTGAGTTTTATAATTAATTAACCCATAGGCTTCGTCATACAAAAAATTGGTGATTTTTCCAGAAGGTGTGAAGATATATAAATTTTTACTATCGGCTTCAATAATTGGTCTAGAAACATCCATTTGTAGCTCTTGATCAATTACTAGCTTTGATTCATTAATTAAGATTTTTGCTTTCAAATCAGTATCAAGACCATTACCAGATATAGAGTAATTAAAATAAACTGCGTTTTTGTTTCCCAGTTTGATGTTTGAATCTATGTAAGAACTAACTCCTTTCAAAGATTTGGGAAGTGAAAAGGTAATCAAGTCTTTTGAAACATCATCTCCTTTAAGCTCAATAAAAAAAGGGTTAGTTGGCTTTGGGTTTAACTGTAAAGCAAGATCAATTCCAGCAGATTTATTTTTAATGTGGGCTTTTAGATCAAAAACTGACCCCGATAACTTTCCCTCTCCAACAATTGATACTGGAATGAGGTTTTGATTATAATTTTTAAGAATGGAAGAATCAGAGTTAGCTATTAACTTTATGTTATTTCCCTTACCTGAAAAACCTCCGCTAAGATTGTTGATTTCCTTAAAATAAAGATCTTGAAGATCTAGATCTCTTATAAAGCCTGAATATTTTGGCAAAGAAGCATTTAATGAAATAAAAAGGTTTTC
Organism: uncultured SAR86 cluster bacterium; assembly: GCA_902511425.1. Lineage (GTDB taxonomy): Bacteria > Pseudomonadota > Gammaproteobacteria > Magnimaribacterales > D2472 > D2472. Next base: position 746 of record CABXFE010000020.1, on the reverse strand, counting down.
AACAATTAAATTTTTTAGATTTAACGCTTCTATTTTCAAAATTTCAGGTGAGAGAAAAATTCTTGGAACTGACATAGATTTTTTCTTCAGGTTAATTTGAATTGGATATTCATCGTCTATGAATGGGTGCAAGAATTCAGCCAATGTTAATTCACCGATATTGTTTATAGACTGAAAATGAAAAGATCCTTTATTTTGTTTAAGAGACAAAGATTTAAGAGAAAGGCTGCTTGAAACAAAAGAGCCTCTAACATTTGACTGACTTTCCTGCAATTCACCAAGTGCATTTATTTGGAAAACTAAATCCCGAATAGGTGAGTTATTAAAAATGGGGATTAAGTTAAACCAATCATATGGATAAAGGTTTAATGAGAAACGATAAGAATCCTCAACACTATTTACTGCAATTGTGCTCAACTTTCTATCATGTAAGAGGCTAACCTGACCAGAAATTGATTTTGATAAGTTTCCAAAAATCTCACCATTAATTTCAAATATAGATTCATCTTTTTTGTATTTAAAATTTTTAAATGCCAATGAAATTTCATCGCTAAAATTTACCATAGAGCTTGAAGACAAATTTTTACTATCTATCTTGAATTGATCAAAGTAGCCATCTTTTACATAGATTCTATTGAAATTTAGGAAGCTAAAAGGGTTCTGGGGTTTTAGAGAAAATCCTAGCTCAAGCTCTTCAGCTAGAATTAAAACCCTCTCATTTTGTTTGATAGAAAGATTCTTGAATT
>CABXFE010000019.1 GCA_902511425.1 uncultured SAR86 cluster bacterium | reverse complement strand
ATCACAGTATGAGTCTGGTCTTGTTACTCAGGGCGAGCGATCCATCATTGCTTTGTCGACAATCATTAAGAAAATTATCAGCAAATTCACCGGTTTGAATTCTCTTTAAAATTCCACGCATCGCTTCTTTTGTGTCATCTGTAATTACCTCAGGGCCACTTACATAGTCTCCAAATTCTGCTGTGTTTGAAATGGAATAATGCATATTTGCTATTCCACCTTCATGAATTAAATCTACAATCAGCTTTGTTTCATGCAAACATTCAAAATATGCCATTTCTGGGCTGTATCCAGCCTCAACTAAAGTTTCATACCCTGCTTTAATTAGTGCGGTCATGCCTCCACACAGAACTGCTTGCTCACCAAATAAATCTGTTTCAGTCTCCTCTTTGAATGTAGTCTCAAGAACACCTGCTCTAGTCCCGCCATTTGCCTTAGCATATGAAAGAGCAATCTCTTTTGCGCTGTTATTATTGGGGTTCATGCCATCTTGATATATTGCAATCAAGGATGGGACTCCTCCACCATTTAGATAGGTGCTTCTAACAGTATGGCCCGGTCCTTTAGGAGCAATCATAATTACTGACGTATCATCAGTTGGAATAATTTTTTTAAAGTGGATATTAAATCCATGTGCAAATGCTAGAACTGCATTTGGTTTTAAATTTGATTTAATTTCTGACTCGTACAAGCCTTGTTGAAATTCATCTGGCGCTAATATCATAACTAGGTCAGCATCAGATACCGCATCTGAAACTGATGCTACTTTTAATCCAGCATTTTCTGCTTTAGACCAGGATGAGGATCCTTCACGCAAGGCAACGGTGACATCAACTCCAGACTCATGAAGATTATTTGCATGCGCATGTCCCTGAGAACCATAACCAACAACTGTAACTTTTAGCTTTTGAATAATTGCTATGTCGGCATCATCATCATAAAAAATCTTCATTCTAGTTTTCTCCTAAATTTTTAAAACCTTTTCACCTTCATGCAATCCTATGCTTCCAGATCTAGCAATCTCAAGAAGATTTGCTTTGCCTATATCTCTAATTGCAACTTCTATATCGCTGGATGGGCCCCAAGCAGACATGACCATAGCATCTTTATCCTTTTCATGAATCTTCCCATTCAAGCTCTTCAATATTTTCTTTATTTTTTCACTTTGTTTAAATTTGATCATTATGAACTCATATTCGTGATGATCGCCCTCTGTTAAATCAGAGACTTTAATCACATCAATGATTTTATTTATTTGTTTTGTAATTTGCTCAACGTCATTCTCTGAACCTCTGGTAGTAACTGTCATTCTAGAATAACTACCATCAAATACTGGTCCTACATTAAGGGTTTCGATGTTATATCCCCTCTGATGAAAAAGGCCAACTACTCGTGCGAGCGCGCCCGGCTTATTTTCAATGAGTATTGATATGATCCTTTTCATGCTTTGGTATTTTTTTTAATCCACATATCCTTCATGCTTCCATTGGGAGCAACTAACATAGGATATACGTGTTCATTTGGATCAACATAAACATCAATAAAAACTAATCTGTCTTTCATGGCAAAAGCTTTATCTAAGGTTTTCTTGAGCTGAGATTGCTTTGTAACTTTCATGCCAACATGGCCATAAGATTGAGCAAGTTTTACAAAATCTGGCAAAGAATCTGCATATGTACTTGCTGAATGTCTCCCTCCATAGTTCATATCTTGCCATTGCCTTACCATTCCAAGTGCCTCGTTATTAATATTAATAATTTTTATGGGTAGATTGTATTGCAAGCATGTTGAAAGTTCTTGAATACACATCTGAATACTGCCCTCTCCAGTTACGCATACTACCTCCTGCTTAGGAAATGCTAATTTAACTCCCATGGCAGCAGGCAAACCAAAACCCATTGTTCCAAGTCCTCCTGAGTTAATCCATCGTCGAGGCTTATTGAAATGATAGTATTGAGCAACAAACATTTGATGTTGCCCGACATCTGATGTAACAAAAGCATTGCCTTGAGTAGCGTGGTAAAGCTCTTGCACAACAACCTGTGGAGCAATCATTGAAGATTTAATTTTGCTTAAGTATAAATCGTGATTCAAACCATGTTGTGCACGCCATTTAGAAATTTGAATATTCCAATTATCTAAAGCTTCTGAATCTATTTTAATTTTAGAACGTTTAATCTCTTTAATAAGTGCTAAAAGGGATTCTTTAACTTGTCCGACGATTGGTATATCAGCGTTAATAATTTTAGAAATTGAGGCAGGATCAACATCAATATGAACAATCTTTGCATTTGGAGCGAACATTGAAGGAGTGTTAGTAATTCGATCATCAAACCTTGCGCCAATTGCGATGATTACGTCTGCATTGTGCATCGCCATATTCGCTTGATAAGTTCCATGCATTCCAAGCATTCCCATAAAATACTTATCTTTTGCAGGATATGCGCCAAGACCCATTAAAGTATTAGTTACTGGCGCTTTTAACAGTTTGTTAAGAGAAATAAGCTCCTTATGAGCGTTTCCTAAAATCACTCCTCCGCCAGCATAAATTACAGGACGTTCTGCAGATAAAATCTTTTTACTAGCTTTTTTAATTTGTCCTGGGTGAGGCAGCACTCTTGGTTGGTATGATCGCAAAGACACTTCTTTGGCTCTTTTGTATTCATATAACTTAGAGGGATCAGTTTTATCTTTTGGAATATCTATTACCACAGGACCTGGTCTTCCAGTTGTTGCTATGTGAAAGGCTTCTTGAATAATCCGAGGAATATCTTGAGTATTTTGGACAATAAAACTATGTTTAACTATTGGTCGAGAAATTCCGATCATATCTGTTTCTTGGAATGAATCAGTTCCAATTAGATGGCTTTGTACCTGACCAGAAATTACCACAAGTGGAATTGAATCCATATAAGCTGTGGCAAGCCCTGTAATTGCATTGGTTGCTCCAGGCCCCGAAGTAACCAACGCTACACCTGGTTTACCAGTTGCCCGCGAGTAACCATCTGCAGCATGAGTGGCTCCTTGTTCATGTCGTACTAATATATGCTCACAAGCATTTTGTTTAAAAATAGAATCGTAAATATGAAGAGCTGCGCCACCAGGATAGCCAAAAATAAATTTTACCCCCTCGTCTTTGAGGGCGCGCATTAACAGATCTCCGCCTGACAGTTTCATGAATTTAAGATATTTACTTTTAAGTAAATGGTTTTATACATTAATTGTGATTAAAAACAAGTTTTTTGCTGGTTTGAAAGGCTTTTGCGGTCATTCCATTTTTTTAATCAAAGATTGCATATCTTGAGGAAGATCTGCTTCGAATTCAAAAAAACTTTCTCCCTTTATTGAGGGAAATCTTATTTTAGAAGCGTGTAATGCTTGCCGAGAAAAATTTTGAATATTGGTTCTCAAGCTATCAGGTGTATTTTTGGCGATAAGATTTCTGGGGTTATAGAGTCCATCACCTATAATTGGAAGCTTCTGATTACTCAAATGAACTCTAATCTGATGAGTTCTTCCAGTTTCAATCTCAATAGAGATATGAGAATAGCCATCATAAAATTTAATCAAAGAAACATGAGATAAAGCATCCCTTCCAAAGTCAGTTACCCTCATTTTCACCCTATTTCTTGGATCTCTTTCTATAGAATCATCTATAGAAAAACTACCAATCACTTGACCAACAACTAATGCCTCATATTGCTTAAAAACCTCTCTCTCTTGAAGCTTATTAATGAAAAAATTTCTAAATTTTTCATTTTTAGCAACCACCAGTAATCCAGAGGTATCTTTATCAAGTCTGTGCACTATGCCACATCGAGGTAATTGTTTTAAATCTGGAAAATGGAACGCCAAAGCATTAGCTAGAGTTCCATCGTGGCAGCCTGCACCTGGATGCATAACTAATCCTGGTGGCTTGTTAATGATTAAGAAATCTTCTTCTTCATGAAAGATATTAATGGGTATATCTTCTCCATCCCAAGAAACCCTATTTTCAAATATCGGATCTAAAGAAATTTCGTCGCCAGTATGTACTTTATCTTTTGCTTTAAGAATTTCACCATTTACCACTAAATTGCCTTGAGATATCCATCTTTGAATTTGGCTGCGTGAATAATCCTTAAATAAAATAGTTGCAGCCTGATCTAATCTAGAATTATTTTCCTCTTCGCTAATATTTTTGTGGATCATCTCTGTAATCTAAAAACTTTTTTACTATCTTACAATCTAAAGTAATTGAATTAACCCAAATGCCTGAATAAATGTAAAATACACTACCGATGATGCAAATAAAAAAATATTTTCAAGTTAATTTAGCAACTGTAATTATTATTCCGCTATTAATAACTAGTTGTAATTCTGATGCGCCAGTCATGGAGCGACCTGAAAAAGTTTATTACGATACTGCGCAAAGAAGAATGAAAGCTAATAACTTCTATTCTGCAATTGAGTCCTTGGAAGCGATTGAAGCAAGATACCCCTTTGGCAGATATGCTGAGCAAGCTCAATCAGAGTTAATTTATGCTTATTTCATGAATGGTGAAGATGAAGCATCACATGAAGCTGCCGAAAAGTTTATCCGACTGAATCCAAGACATCCGAATATTGATTATGCATATTTTATGAGGGGCATAGCCAGTTACACAAGAGATAAGGGAATGTTCGCAAGAATTTTTAAGTCTGACCTTTCTAACAGAGATATCTCAGGTGCAAAGCAAGCCTTTGGCGAACTATCTGAATTTTTAACTCGATTCCCGCAAAGTCAATATGCTCCATATGCTTCACAAAGATTAATTTATTTAAGAAGTTTAATTGCAAAAAATGAATTAGTTGCTGCAGAGTATTACCTTAAAAGAAAAGCTTATGTCGCTGCTCTTCGAAGAGCCAAATATGTAATTGAGAACATTCCGAACTCCTCAGAAACTATGCGAGCATTAACTATTATCAGAGAATGCTATCAAGCACTTGGTTACTTTGAATTGATGGAGGACATTGAGGATGTTATCAAGGCAAATGGCGGAACAATTATTGAGAGTTCTGAGAGCTCCTCATGGAATTTCTTCTCAAGAAAGGCACCTCGACCTAATCAAAACTAATTTTCAGTTAAGCAATTATTGAATATAGCTCTTCGGTAAGAAGGTTACTAGTTTGATAAAGTTTCTTGGGATCATGCTGCTGATTGCATATAAATCCATATCCTATACCTTTTTCAGGATCGCCAAACGCAACTGCGCCTCCAACCCCAGCATGACCAAACATTTTATTGTTCAGTGTTGGGGATATATTTCCAACTGTAGCTATCCCTTGAGCCAACTCATAACCAAGTCCAAATTTTATTGGTGCTCCAAATAGCACAGAATCAGGTCCGCTGGAATGAGGAGTAATGGCATTCTGAAGCGAAGCTTCGCTCATGATTGATACTCCATTTCTGCTACAACCATTACTCAAAATACCATATAAAGTTGCCAAACTTTTAGCAGTTCCGTGTCCGTTTGCAGAAGGGATTTCTGCCATCCGCCAATCATGAGAATTGACATAATTATCATTATCTTCATCTCTTTCTTGAAAGGCCTCTTTAAAATCTCCACTTAATAAAGCTGCTTTAAAATTTTTAAGTTTTTGAGGTAAGAAAAAATTAGGGACATATTTAAGAAACTCTCCTGGAAGTTTTATATTTTCCCTTGGCAGCATCAACATATCTGCGCATCTTTCAAATTCACTCTCAGCAAGTCCAATATGGAAATCAATATCCAATGGATCAGCTATTTCCTCTTTAAAGTAAGCACCTACAGTTCGGCCGTCAACTCTCCTTATTAATTCACCAACCAGCCAGCCAAATGTTAATGCATGATATCCCTGAGATATACCAGGTTTTCTGTAGGGGGCTTGCATTTGGAGAGACTGGGTAAACTTTTCCCAGTCTTGGAATGAACCAAGAGGAATACCATCTTTGAATCCAAACATTGCAGCCCTGTGGCATAACAAATCACTGACCTTGGTATCTTCTTTGCCATTACAACTATATTCAGGCCAATAATCACCAACACTTTTATTAGGATCTAATTTACCTTGATCAATGAGTCTAGATATACATGTTGCTGTCACTCCTTTGGTGACAGAGAAAACATTTACCAAGGTATCTTCTTCCCATTCTTTGGTTTTATTTAAATCTTGGTATCCACCCCAAAGGTTGGTAATTATTTTCCCTTGATGCTCAATCGCAAGAGCTGCACCGGTTTCAAAGTCACTCGTTATAGCATTTGAAAAAGCGTCATAAACTTTTTGAAATTTAGGATCACAATAACCTTTAATCATATTTCTCTAAAATTTTTAATTTCTCCACTGTTCAATCTTTTTTGATAATTTTCAAGCTCAGTTTTAATAACAGGAGCCAAAATATATAGCCCCAAAATATTTGGAAGAGCTACAACAAATATTACTGCATCAGAGAAATCTAAAACTGCAGTTAGATTAATCGTACAGCCTAGAGCTATGAAAATACAAAAAAATATTTTGAAGACATTTTCTGCCCATACAGATTCTCCAACAATATATGTCCAGCCCTTCAATCCATAATATGACCAAGACAGGATTGTTGAAAATGCAAATAAGATTGCAATAAATGATAGTGGAAGTACTGACCAGCTTAGAGTGCTACTAAAAGCTTGGGAAGTTAAAGCAATGCCTTGAATTCCTTGATTTGCCATTGCGGGCTCATAAACCGTAGTTAAAATTACTAGAGCAGTTAAAGTGCAAATCACAACAGTATCTATAAAAGGCTCCATTAGACCAACATAACCTTCAGTTACAGGCTCCTGAGTTTTCACTGCAGCATGAGCAATTGCAGCCGAACCAATTCCTGCTTCATTGGAGAATGCTGCTCTTTGAAAACCTAAAATCATAATCCCTAGCATTCCACCGCTCATGGAGTTTGGATTAAATGCTTCGGTCAATATTGCTGAGATGGCCCATGGTAATTTTTCTGCATTCATAACAACCACAGTCAATGCACCAACAACATAAGTTAATGTCATGAACGGCACCAGCTTTGAGGTGACCATTGCAATTCCTTTGATGCCACCAATGACAACCAATCCAACTATCCCAGCTAGAATGGAACCAAATAGCCATCCTTTATCTAAAAAATAGCTAGAATCACCACCTGTAATAAAAATAAATTGCTGAAAAGCTTGATTAGATTGGAACATATTACCAATACCCAAACACCCAACAACAATGGCCACTGCATAAAATAATCCCATGGGTTTGGCAAGCCAAGATAAGTTTTTCTGATGCAATCCAGCTTCAAGGTAATACATAGGTCCGCCAGAAATACTTCCATCAGGATTAACTTTTCTGTACATAACACCCGCCACACATTCTGCAAATTTTGTTGACATGCCAAGGAAGCCAGCAACAATCAACCAAAATGTTGCGCCTGGACCACCAATAGAAATGACTATTGCAACTCCAGCAATGTTGCCAATTCCTACAGTTCCAGAAACAGCTGTAGAGAGTGCCTGAAAATGAGTGAGTTCTCCTTCATTACCTGATTTTGTATAGTCGCCTCTTAACAAATGAAAAGCATGTTTAAACCCACGCAGATTTAAAAACTTGAAGTAGCCTGTAAAAAAAATTGCTGCTCCAATCAACCACAAAACTATCAGTGGCATCGAAGCACCAAAAATTTTAATCTCGTAAAAGATAAAAGAGGATAAAACGTTTGTTAAGGGTTGGATGGTGGCATTAATTGAAGCATCTATTCCATTAGCTGAAAGAGATGTTGAAATTATTGCAATAATGCAAAAAATTAGTCTATTGCTTTTCATGAATTGAATATACTACATTAAGAAAAAATAATACTTATGAAAATTGGAATCCTTAATTCAGATACTGTGCAAATAGATGGGGCCATGGAATTTGGTCAATACCCAGAAATGTTTTCTAAAATATTTTGGACAGTGGATCCCAATATTCAATTTCAAACATATGAAGTTCAATTCAATAACTATCCCTTGGATGTAGATGAATGTGATGCTTATCTAATTACTGGCAGCAAGGCAAGCTCTTATGATAATGACCAATGGATTGATGATCTAAAAAAATTCATTCAGAGGTTGGATAAAAATAAAAAAAAATTAATTGGCATATGTTTTGGCCATCAGATTATTGCAGAGGCTCTTGGCGGATCAGTTAGAAACTCTCCAAATGGTTGGCATGCAGGCGTTGATTCAATTTCGTTAAATAATAATGCCTATAATTATGGAGAAGAGGGAAAAAAATATAATTTGGTATTTAGCCATCAAGATGAAGTGCAAACACTTCCGCATAATGCAACTTTAATTGCAGGGTCTGAAACGTGCCCAAATGGTATGTTTTTAATTGAAAATCATATTTTTTGCACCCAAGGGCATATTGAATTGGATAAAAAATTTGCAAGAATGATATATGATTTTAGAAAAAATCAAATTGGAAACCATAAACATCAGCATGCATGCGAGACACTTACCATGCAAACTGATGAGCATGAAATAGTTGAGAGTCTCCTAAAGTTTCTAAAAAAATAACTTAATAGGGTTTGTCGCCATCTATTGCCACTCGCTGTAACAGTCTGTGGGATGGGAAGTAATCGTTAATTGGCTTATGTTGAGTACTACGATTATCCCATATGGCAATTGAATTCGGCTCCCAGTTAAAGCGACATGTATATTCAGCGGTAATGACATGATCGTACAAAAACTGAAGTATTGCTGTGCTTTCTTTTTCAGGCAATCCAATTATTTTTGTTGTAAATAAGGCATTAACAAAAATTACTTTTTGATTGCTTTCGGGGTGAACTCTGATAACGGGATGGTGAACAGGAGGGTTATCTTTTACAGCCTGTGCCAACCGCTCTTTTCCACCTGGCTCAGCTAAACTTTCTTTGAAGCCATAACTAAAATCATGCTCAGCCTCTAAAGTTGACAGAAATTCCTGCATATTCTTTGATAGTCCATCATAAGCGGCAGTCATGCTTGCCCACATGGTATCACCACCCTTGGGTGGACAAATTTTTGATCTTAAGACAGAGCCCAAAGGAGGATGTTTTCGAAAGGTCATATCAGAGTGCCAGACCTCTATCTTAGAAGGTTTATCAGCAGTACTTTCTAAAATAGTTATTTCTGGAAATCCATCTACTGTTTCATAAGCAGGATGTGTTTGAACCGGCCCAAAAGATTCAGCTAACGCTTTATGTTGGGCTGAGGAAATATCTTGCTCCCTGAAAAAAATCACTTGGTGCTCTATGAGCAACCTTCTGATTTCAGCGTAAACATCTGAGGAAAGATCCTGACACAAATCGACGCCATACAATTCTGCACCTAAGGCTGCCGCTATTGGTTTTACTTGAAACATAGGCTATCTGAATTCGAACTCTTTTTTAGTTTACTCTTTAAGCTCGCTATCAATCAAGACTGCAATGAGCAATGCAGGCTCTTCGCCGTGATTAACCCATGCATGATTAGTTCCTCGCTGAACAACAGTATCAAATGGCTCCAGTCTGACCTCTTCTTCATCGAGTAGGAGGCTGACATCACCTTTTAATAAAATTATGTAGTCGATGGTCTCTGTTTTGTGCATTGCAGGATGTTTTGAGGTATCAATTCTATGGTGACCAGCTCCAATTCTTTCAAAAGCTTCAGCCGCTGCATCTTGCAAAACCTCCCATGGCACACCTTCAGGAGTTGGGTTAATCTGAAAATATCTAAATTTAGTTCCATTAGTGGGAGGCGATAGAATTATTTCTGTATCTGCCCTGTCTAAATCATCGGTTGTATCAATGGGCATGCCGTCTGTATTCCAAATTTCAAAAAGGCCGCCGACATCTTCCCCAATTGATCTGGCTGGAGGGCCATCAATAGTAATAACTGATTTTCCTGCTTGATTGTGACCTGTAATTATTCTTCTCATATCATCATTTCCAATTTTAATTAAAGTTTTTTTGATTCATCATATGAATAAACCTTGGCTTTTTTTTGCTCCGGATTTTTAATCAAATGAACCTCGTAATCATCGACATTATTGATCTCTTTTATTCCATCAATATGCATTTTTTTATCTCTAAATTTATCCATGCTCATGATTTTTTTCTTTGCTGATTTAGGATTGCCAGCTGCAACAAAGATATTAATGTGAGATTCATAAATACCTTCTCCAACCTCGTCGTCGTAAAAACCAACGTGGACCATAAATAATTTCATATTAGTACCTCTTGAATATATGCAATTTATAGCTTTTTTGAAATTGCGTAGCAAGCCGGTATATAAAACAAAGCAAGAATTGCAGATCCTATAACTCCACCCGCCATTGCCCAAGCAAGAGGCTTAAAAAAGATGCTTGTTATCAATAAAGGCATGAATCCACCAATTGTCGTAGCCGAAGTAGTAATTACATGTCGTGTTGATCTAATGATTACCTCTACTAAACCTTCTTTGTTTATTGGGGAATTTGCATTAGATTCTTTAATGTGTGAAAGCACTACTATGGAATCATTGATGGAAAGACCGGCTAATCCAATGGCTCCAACAAGCCCGATAAAACCGAAGTTAGCTTGCCCCATTGTTAAACCTAGAAATGCTAAGCCAGTGCACCAAATTGCCACACTTAAAATTAAAATTGCTTGCCGAAAAGAATTTAAAGCAGAAACTAAAGCAATAATAATCAGAACAAAGAACAAAATAGCAGATGAAAAAATATTTGATTGAGACTGCCCCCTTGCTTCTGCTTCTCCACCAATCTCAAGAATATATCCAGGAGGAAGTTCAGCTTTAAAATCCTCTATTTTGTTTTTTAAATATTTTTCAGTATCTGAGGGTAATAACCCTGGCCAAATCCAACCAGCTATTTGATTTTGTCTTATACCAGCATCACGAGAAACAAAATTTGCTTGGTTGGTGATTTCAAATTCTCCATAATTTGAAGAGTAATCAAAGCCATTTTTTGAAGGTACCGAAAGGAATTGAGTAGATTCAATTGAATCCACTGATGAACCTCTTAATTTAATAGGAAGTTCCTTGTTCCCATCAAGCATTGTTCCTATAGATATTCCTTCACTGGCAATAGCTAACTCATTTATAAAAAACTCACCTGAAATGGAGTTAAGAGCTAAATCAGATTCATTAAATTTAAATTCTAGGTTAGTTGCTCCTCCAGATAATTCACTGCTAGTTAAAAAAACATCCGGCGCACTTTTAATAATTAACTCTAATTTCTTTCCTAAGGATCGTAAAACAGATAAATCTGGACCGTCGATGCTAAACTCTACTGCTGCTTCAACTGGCGGGCCAGATTTAAATTTATCTACGATTATCTTTAAGTCAGGATTTTCAAAATTCAATCTCTTGGCTAGGCTTGGTAACTCTTTGACCATGGCGTTATAAGAAGAAGCTATATAAACACCCTCTGCAATATTATTTGCTCCCAAACCAGAGTCTCCTCCAATCACGTTATATAAAACCCTTGGCAATCTCCTACCTATGAACCAAAAGTCACTTTCAACAATCCCAGATTTTGCTATAGATTTTCTTAATTCCAATACTTCTTCTTTAGTTTTTTGAACATTTGAGTTTGGCGGAAGCTCTATCATCACCCTAAACATATTTCTATCTAACTCTGGAAAGAAGTCAGCCTTTAAAAATGGAAAAGATAAAAAACCCACCATTGGCAATACCATGGCTATCAAAATTGCTCGTTTTGGAACGGCAAATGCCCAAGTGAGAATATTCCTATACCTATTTAATAATTTGGTATTTGAAAATCCATTGCCTGCAAAAATTTCTTTCTCAAAATACTTAATTTTATCCATGTAATTCAATAAAACTGGAACTACATACATCGCAAGGAAAAGAGAGGATGTAATTGATAATATGACTGTTTTAGCCATGCCTCCAACAAATTCTGCACTTGGCCCTTGACCAGAAGCAATGGGGAAAAAAGATAAGGCAGTTGTAGCGGTTGCTGCTGATAAAGGTATCCACAAATGTTTGAAAGTTTCAGTTGATGATTTCTCTCTGGAGTGTCCTAGACTGCGCCTGTATTTAAAATCTTCTACTACTATTATTGCGTTATCAATCAGCAATCCTAGCGCAATAATAATTCCGGTCATCGAGGTTTGATGAAGAGGTAAGCCCAACAATTTACAACCGAATAACACTAAAAAGATAGTTAGTGGTATGACTGAACCAACGATTACAGCTGATTTAAAGCCGAGTAAAAAATAACTAATGCCAATAACTATAAATGTTGCAAAAAGAATGCTTGAATATAAATTATTGAATTTTTCTTTAAAATAAAAAGACTCGTCATATATTTTTTCTAAAGATATCTCTGGTGGCAACTGTTCTCTGTATTGATCTACTAATTCTTCAGCATTTTTTACATAAAGATCTACTCTTTGTGAAAATGCTCCTCTAACCTCAACCAAAACTGCTTTCTTTCCATTAAAAAGACTTAACTCTTCTGGAGGATCTCTTGGATTTTTTGATAACTGTGCAATATCACCCAAACGAATAATTTCATAATCGTTAAATACTTTAATAGGCAGATTGGCAACTTGAGAGAGATTGGTTAAGTTGTCTTTTGATTTAACTAAAAGCTCTTTGCCGTTTTGTGAAATTTGTCCTATTGGTTTTTTTGTATCAAGTGCTGATAATACCTTTACCACCTCCTGAAAAGTTAGCCCTAGCGCGGAAAGCTTTGCATTATCAATCTCTACAAGGACCTCCTCATCTGCAGCACCAAAGACATAACTTTGCTCTGAACCACCAGCATATGCCAGGCTTTGACGCAGATCTTCTGCAATACGAGAAAGTAAGATTAATGGAATTTCACCCTCGCCATTCCAGGTTAATGCATAAATCAATGTTGAAGGAGGGCCGCTGCTTCTAATTAATTGAGGCTTAACATCAGGAGGCAGCAAAAAAGATGACTGATCGATTTTGTCTTGAACCTCTGACCAAACTTGCTCAATTAAATCTGGGGTTACCTCATCTTTAATTTCCAAAACTGTAGTTCCAAAACCCTGTGAAGCAAATGAAATAATTTCATCAAGCTCATAAATCTCTCTAAGCTTTGCCTCCATAGGTTCTAATATTTGAGTTTCAATTCTAGTAGGAGAGGCCCCAGGATAAATCGTCTGGACTGATGACCACCGCTGAGCAAGTTCAGGATTTTCCTGTCTTGGGACTGTGCTTAAAGCAAAAATTCCTGATAGAAAAATAAATATTAAAAGTAGAGCAAAAACTCTTGGTCTATCAAATAAAATCTTCAGCAGCAACATGAATTAATTAACCTTGAGTATTTCACTCTCAATCACTTGCTCTGCTCCACCTGTAACAACCATATCTCCTGTTGAAATTGTTCCGGCAATGAAGGCGTTATCTCCCTCCACATGAATTAATTCTACAATCTCTTTTGACACTAAGAATTGGTTATCTTGATCCTTAGACACAGTGTAGAGATTCCATAATCCCTGAGTTCCCTGAGAAAGAGATCTTAATGGGACCCAGGCACCTGTAACCAATTTGGTTTGTTGCAATTGAAGATATGAAATAGAACCAGGGTTTATAAATACATCAAATTCAAAAATGCAAAGCCGATTATCTGTGCCTTGGCTACTCATTTTTGCAAAACGCTTTAGTGAAGCTTGATAAATCTTGCTATCTATTGAAAAGTCATATGATTGTCCAATAACTAATCCCTCAATAATATTTGTAGGCACTGAAACATGGGCTTCAACAGATTTCGAATCAATAATTTCTAAAATTGGCGCTCCAGGACGGATAACAGTTCCAGCATCTAAAAATCTATTCTGAATATATCCACTAAATGGGGCCCGAATCATAGTCTGCTCCAATTTAACCGAATACAAATCTACCTGCGCTTTAGCTATCAAATATTCTGAATTTGCCCGATCTAATTCTTGATTAGAAATAAAACCTTTAGATTTTAAATCTTTATATCTTTTTAATGCTTGGCTTGATAAATCATATCGTGCCTTTGCTTGATTAAAGTTAGCCTGCATTTCTGAGGGATCTAAGGCAGCTAATATTTCATTATTTTTAACAGCATCGCCTATATCAACTTTGACCTCAAAAATTTTTCCAGGAATTTCAAAGGCTAACTCGGAATAATTTAATGGAAGTATCTTTCCAGGAAAGCGCTGAGTTATATTGTAAGAATCTTGAATTTCAATTGTTGTAATTTCTAAGGATGTATTCGCTGATAAGTCAAAAGCTAAAAAGAAAAATAATAATGATTTCAAAAATTTATTCATAAAAATTAGTATGCTATGCTAATAATGTTAACAGCGTAAACATAGTATATATTTAATGTATTCACTGTCAACATTATTCAATTATGAAATATCATCACGGGAATCTAAAAGAAGAATTAATTTCAAGCGCTTGCAAGATTTGTGAAGCTAGCGGGCATGATCACATGAGTTTGAGGTCTATAGCAAAAGAGGCAAGTGTCTCTCAAACAGCTCCATACAGACATTTTAAAACAAAAGAATGTCTTCTTGCAGAGGTATCCAAGAGGGGTTTTGAAGAGTTAACTGATAGATTAAGGGCCGCAACCAGCGAAGAAAGCAAGGCAACCGCTAAAGATAGATTTCTTGAAATGGGTCTTGCATATCTTGAATTTGGACTGGAAAAAAGAAAAACCTATGATCTAATGCATAGCCCTGTCATTGATAAAGTTGAATTCCCAGAGTTGTTAGATGCAGCCACAGGTGCATTTGAAGAATTAGTCCAAATCCTAAAAGAACTATTTCCAGGAATATCTGAGGAGTCGCTTGGAAAAAAATGCATAAAATTTTGGGCAATGATGCATGGCTTAGTTGGCTTGCTGGACATGAAAATAGAACCAGAGATTGACACCAATGCAGGCTCAGCTATGTCAGTTGTAAAAGATGACTTTCGATCGTTCCTAGAGGAATCCTTAGAGATCTAATTAACTTTGACCGTAATTTTTTTTGAAAAAATTGGCGGGTCGTGGGGAATGTGACGAAAATCTCCTAACAACAACTGCAATGTGTGCTCACCTTTTGCTAACTCAATCTCTACCTCTGTTTGCCCCTTCCCAAAATGAACATGATTTTTATCTGCTGGAATTGGAAGATTGAGTGAAGGCAGATCGGCATCAATAATTAAATGATGGTGGCCTGTATGCATAATTTGAGTTCCGGCTGGAGCAACGCCAAAATTCTCTAGACCAAATCGAACTTTAATTTTCCCCGAAATAGATTCTCCATCATTTGGAGTAATAAAATACACAGAAGCATTATCAGTGCCTGGTGATAATTCTATTGCATGCAATGAGCATGAAAGTAAAAAAATAAATAAATATCTCATCTAATCTAGGTATCCTCCGTCTGCATACATCAAGGTGTTAAATGTATCTGCGCTTTGAGAGCTTTCAACACTTGCAATAACAATTTTATGGGTATGATAAGAAATTGTCTCTTCAACTTTACAAAAAATATTTGATTGAGCGTTTTTTATAAAAGGAACATGACTTGTATCCCAAAAATCGTTCTCAAACCTTTGAGACTCAAGTTGCTTTGAGCTACATAGGTTAGAAATCTCTTGCTGATTTTTTTGAAGAATATTAATGCATAAATTCTTTCCTGGAGTAAGGACATCGTGAATACTAGCAGAGTTGTTTACACAGACTAAAACAGATGGCGGATCAATTGTTAAAGAGGTAACAGATGATGCTGTCATCGAATATAATTTGCCAGATTCATCTTTTGTAGAGATAACGCTCACAGATGAAGCCAAAAATCGCATCGCAATTATAAATTGTTCTTTAGACATAGACGTTATAATTTATACTCAGTAAAAATTTTAAAAATTGAACACGTCAAGCATAAGAATAATTGGAGGTAGACACAAGAGCTATCGAGTAGTTTTTAAAGCTTCTTCTGCTCTGAGGCCAACCACAGATCGTGCCAAAGAAACATTATTTAGTTGGCTTCAATATGAATTAGAAAATAAATCTTGTCTTGATTTATTCGCCGGTACTGGGGGTTTGGGATTAGAGGCCTTATCAAGAGGCGCGCAGCATGTCACATTTGTGGAAAGGGAAAAAAATTTGTACAAAAATATTATAAAAAATATTAGTCATCTCAGCTATGAGGACAAAATTCAAGCCGTCTGTGGTGATGCTTTCAAGTGGCTTAAAACAAATAAGCAAAAATTCGACATTATTTTTTTAGATCCCCCATTCGATCAAGTTAATTATAAAATTTTGATCAGAACAATCTTTCAAAGTAATGTTTTAAATGAAGGCGGTAAAGTCTTTCTTGAAACCAATAAGCATGCTGAGCTCGAATTGAGTAAAAGTCAGGATATCTGGAAAGACAAAACCATTGGAGATGTGAGGCTCATGATTTTACAATGAAAATTAGAATAGCAACAAGGCGCTCTCCACTTGCAATGCTTCAGACCAATGAAGTCATAGAGCGGATTAAACTATTTAATCCTGAATGTATTTGTGAGGTTGTTCAAATGGAATCAGAAGGAGATCTTACAGATGCACCCTTGCATACTATTGGTGGAAAAGGGTTATTTGTATCTAAGTTAGAGGCAGCTATTGCAAATAATGTGGCTGACATAGCTGTTCACAGTCTAAAGGATGTTCCTGCGGTTATAGGGTCTCAGTTTAGCATTGCAGCAACTTTGCCAAGAGAGGATGAAGGGGATGTCCTCATTTTAAAAGAAAGCTTAACCATTGATGATTTAGCAAAAAATATAAAAATTGCTACATCTGGACCTAGAAGAAAATCTCAGTTACTGGCCATGAACTCGAAGTTAAACATAGTTCCAATCAGGGGAAATATTCAAACAAGAATTGAAAAAATGAATAATAGTAACTTGGATGGTTTAATTGTGGCCAAAGCAGCATTAAATAGATTAAATATCCTGCACCCAAATATGTACACATTTTCAGAGGATCAAATGTTACCTGCTGCGGCACAAGGAGCAATTGGAATAGAGATTAATTCTATTGATCTTGAATCTGATATAGGTAAATTGCTGAAATTGTTAAATGATGAATCAACTTATCAAGCCACAGAAATTGAAAGAAGAGTGGTTGCGTCTTTAGAGGGTAATTGCCTGTCTCCGATTTCTGCTCTATGTAAAATTAAATCTCAAGATGCTCAACTGAAAGTGAGAGTTTCTAATCAAAATGGATCTGAAGTTTATAATGAGGAAGTTAAATTTAATCTTGATAACAAAATTGATGCTTTGGAAAGTTTTATAGAGACCCTAATTAAAAATGGCGCTAAAGAAATTATTCAACAATAAATGATTGTAAATACTCGACCTCTTGATCTAAGCCAAAAAACTAATTCTTTGCTTACTAGGTCCAAACAGAGCTTTGTTCATATACCACTAACAAAAATCTTTGAAACTGAGCCCTCTTTGCAAGCCTTAAAATATATAAATAATTCAAAAGATTATGATGTTTTTATATTTACAAGCCAATCTGCTGTAACTCATGGCGCTAAATTTTTTCAAGAATCTTTGCTTGCTAATAAAAATATTCCGATTCTTGCAATTGGGAGAGCAACTCAAGAAATATTAAATACATTCAATCTTTCTTCATCACTTCCACCAACATTTGATTCTGCTGGCTTAGCAAATGCAATCAAAGAAATGGGTTACAAAAAATGTTTGGTTTTTTGTGGGGAAAAAGATCCTCGAATTAAAGCTATGACCGATGTCGATGTGGATACATTTCCTTGTTATGCATCACATGATGAAAATAATATTGATGTTTCGGAAATTAGAGATAAAGATAAATTGGTAATATTGATCTATACCCATCAGAGTTTAAAGGTATTAATGAAAGAATTGCCAATGAATAAAAATCAGCAAGTGATCTTAATAGTAGCGTCGAAAAGAATAGCAGAATTTACCAAGGAATATGGTTTTAGGAATATTGTATTAGCAGAGTCTCCTCACGATAAAGAGATGATCGAAGCAGCTCTATCAGAAGTCTAAATTAAACTATTTTTTCTTCCCATTCCCGTTGCCACTTTTCATGGCGCTGAAGAACTCATCATTTGTTTTAGAAGATTTTAATCTTTCAATTAAAAATTCAATTGCTTGAGAGTCTTCCATGTCGTCCAAAATCTTTCTAAGAATAAACATTCTCTGCAATTCTTCAGGGCTGGTAAGAAGATCCTCTCTTCTGGTTCCTGAGCGTCTAATATTGATAGCAGGGTATATTCTCTTTTCAGCGATTTTTCTCTCTAAATGAATCTCCATGTTTCCGGTTCCCTTAAACTCTTCATAAATCACTTCATCCATTTTCGAGCCAGTCTCGACTAGAGCGGTTGCAATAATGGTAAGGCTTCCACCCTCCTCTAAATTTCTTGCAGCTCCAAAAAATCTTTTGGGTCTCTCAAGAGCATTGGAATCAACACCACCAGAGAGAATTTTACCAGAGGCCGGCTGAACTGAATTATATGCTCTACCCAATCTGGTTATAGAATCTAGCAAAATAACAACGTCTTTCTTATGCTCAACAAGTCTTTTGGCTTTTTCAATCACCATGTCTGCAACTTGAACATGCCTGGTTGGAGGCTCATCAAATGTACTTGCAACAACCTCACCTCTAACTGTTCTAGACATATCTGTAACTTCTTCTGGCCGTTCATCAATTAGCAACACTATTAATTCAACTTCAGGATTATTTTTGGTAATTGAGTGAGCAATACTTTGAAGCATTAATGTTTTACCTGCTTTTGGTGGCGAAACAATTAACCCACGTTGACCCTTGCCAATTGGAGATGCAAGATCAATTATTCTAGAAGAAAGGTCTTCTGCTGATCCGCTACCTTGCTCGAGTGTTAAACGGGAAGTTGGAAAAAGTGGTGTTAGATTTTCAAATAGAATTTTCTTTTTTGTTTTTTCAGGAGCTTCTTTATTAATTGTGTCTACGTAAACTAGAGCAAAATAACGCTCGCTATCTTTTGGGGGTCTTATTTTTCCATGAATCTCGTCTCCCTTTCGCAAGCTAAATTTTCTTACTTGGCTTGGAGAAACATAGATATCATCTGGACCAGAGCAATAAGAACCCTCTGGAGACCTTAAAAAACCAAATCCATCATTTAAAATCTCTAAAACGCCTCCGCCATAGATATCAACACCTTCTTTGGCTTG
The DNA here is from genome assembly GCA_902511425.1 of uncultured SAR86 cluster bacterium. GTDB lineage: Bacteria > Pseudomonadota > Gammaproteobacteria > Magnimaribacterales > D2472 > D2472. Next base: position 6,696 of record CABXFE010000019.1, on the reverse strand, counting down.
TTGCTTGAATATACGAAAGATGATTTCTTGTTTCTTAAGCCGCCCAACATCTTCAATCCCAAGACTTTCGGCAATATCTACCAATTCATTGATTGGCTTGGCTTTCATTTCAGTTAAGTTCATAAATGTGTCTCTGGTTTTTAGGAGTAAAAGAATGTGATTTGATAGGTAGCTATAAAGCTAGGATGGGTAAAATGATAATTCCTTTTCCGGCAAGATGCAAAGTTTTTATACTTCTGCTGCTATAAAATCCTCCAATTGTTGCTTACTGATAGCGCCTATTTGAGTTGAGGTCACTTCACCATTTTTAAAAATTAAAAGAGTTGGGATTGATCTCACCCCATATTGAACAGCTAAATCTTGATTAGAGTCTACGTCCATTTTGCAAACCTTTACTGAACCAACCATTGCATCAGCGACTTCTTCTACAGTTGGAGCGAGTTGCTTGCATGGACCACACCATTCTGCCCAAAAATCTATCAAGACAGGTAAATCTGACTCCAAGACTTCCTGATCAAAATTTGCAGATGTAATTTCTTTGACGTTGTCACTCATGAATTTAACTCCAATGCTATTTGCTTTGCTGCGTAGGTTAAGATGGCATCGGCGCCAGCTCGTTTGCAACACAATAGTGATTCTAACATAACATCTTTATCAAGCCACCCCTTCTCAATACTTAGCTGAAGCATTGAATATTCGCCACTCACCTGATAAACAAAGGTTGGTATTTGAAACTCAGATTTTATTGCATGAACCACATCAAGATATGCAGTACCAGGCTTAACCATTACAATATCTGCGCCCTCTTCTATATCCATTGCTGTCTCATGCAGTGCTTCATCCAAATTTGCAACGTTCATTTGATAAGTCTTCTTTGAAGCCTTGCCGAGATTAGCGGAGGATCCTACAGCTTCTCTAAATGGCCCATAAAAACTAGAAGCATATTTAGCAGCGTAAGATAATATTACTGTGTCCACGAATCCATTTGACTCTAAGATATCTCGAATCAACCTCACTCTTCCATCCATCATGTCTGATGGAGCAAGCACATCTGCTCCAGATTGAGCCAAAAGCAGTGCTTGGTCTTGAAGTAACTTCAGCGTTTGATCGTTATCTACTTTGCTGTCTAATAATATCCCGTCATGTCCATGATCTGTATAGGGATCAAGCGCAACATCAGCAATCTTAATAACCTCTGGAAATCTCTCTGCTAAACCTCTTAATGCTGAGCAAACTATATTGTTATCATCAAAAGCATGTGAACCTTGTGAGTCTTTTTTGTCTGAATCAATTGCAGGAAAGATAGCAATTGATTTTATGCCCTGTGAAATCAACTCTTCGGTCTCAGCATAAAGTGATTCTAAGTTATGCCTGGATATTCCAGGCATTGAGGGTATATCAACTTTCATTTCAGACTGATCTGCGACGAAAATTGGTTGAATCAAATCATTGGTGCTTAAATGATTCTCAGCAACAAAATCTCTTAAATAGCCTTTGGCACGTGTTCTTCGAAGCCTTGATTGAGGATATGTTCTTTTAATCATATAAATTAGTCAGTAATAGCGCCCTTTGATGCCGATTGAACAGTTTTTTTATATTTTGCCAACACTCCGCTTTTTGGGGACAAATTTGGATTTTTCCAGCTTTGATATCTTTTTTTCATCTCATCATCAGAAATATTAAGAGACAAAATATCTGAATTAGCATCAATAGTAATTTCATCACCGTCTTGGATCAGCGCAATGGGTCCTCCCATCTCTGCTTCAGGGCTAATATGACCCACCACAAAACCATGAGTTCCTCCAGAGAATCTCCCATCAGTTATAAAGGCAACTTTATCCCCCAGCCCTTGCCCCATAATTGCAGAAGTAGGTTTAAGCATTTCCCTCATCCCAGGACCACCTTGAGGACCCTCGAATCTTATGACAACAACATCGCCTTCAGTAATTTTTTTCTCAAGAATCGCTGCCATGCCCTCTTCCTCAGAGTTAAAAACCTTCGCATTCCCTGTAAAGACAGTACCCTCTTTGCCTGTAATTTTTGCTACTGCTCCCTCTGGAGCTAGATTGCCATAAAGAACTCTTAAATGGCTGGAATCTTTAACTGGCTTGGATAATGGAAGGATAATTTTTTGACCATCAGGATATGGTGACACCTCCTCAAGATTTTCTTTTAAGGTTTTTCCAGTTACAGTTAAGCAATCTCCATGCAGCAGCCCTTTTTCGAGCATCAACTTCATCATAGGGGCTATTCCGCCAATTGCATTCAATTCAGACATAAAGTGCACTCCAAAAGGCTTAATATCGGCTAAAACTGGGGTGACTTTCCCAATTCGCGTAAAGTCATCTAGATTTAGTTCAACACCAATAGAATGAGCCATAGCAAGCAGATGCAACACAGCATTGGTTGATCCCCCCAATGCAATCACAACTGCTATTGAGTTCTCAAAAGCCTTTTTTGTCATAATATCGCTAGGCTTAATATCAAGATTTAGCAATTTTTTTATCGCAGCTCCAGCATCCTTACAGTCTTGCTTTTTATCATTAGAAACTGCATCTTGGCTGCTACTTCCAGGTAAGCTCATCCCAAGAGCCTCGATACTAGATGCCATCGTATTAGCTGTATACATGCCGCCACAAGATCCAGGACCCTTAACCGAAACTTTCTCAACTGCTATTAGCTCTTCTTCGCTGATGCTACCTTTTGCAAATTCTCCAACTTTTTCACAAACAGTTACATAGTCAGTATTCAAAGAACTTGGTTGAATTGAACCCCCATAAATAAATATTGAAGGTCTGTTTAGTCTTGCTAATCCTATTAATGCTCCTGGCATATTTTTATCACATCCACCAATTGCGACCACGCCATCATAGCCTAAGCACCCTACAACGGTTTCAATGGAATCCGCTATAACCTCTCTAGAGACCAATGAATATTTCATTCCTTGAGTTCCCATCGATATTCCATCTGATACTGTGATGGTGTTAAAAAGAACTCCTTTGCATTCTGAAGCATCAATAGATTCCTCAACCAAATTAGCCAATTCATTTATATGCATGTTACATGGAGTTACTTTGGACCATGTTGAAGCTATACCAACCAATGGCTTCGCAAAATCAGCTGTTTCAAATCCCACGCCTCTTAGCATGGAGCGTGAGGCTGCCTGATGAGGGCCATCAACTAAATTCTTTGAAAATTTTCTATTAGGCATAATTAAACAGTTGAATATCGTAATGCAGCATTTAAAAGTTTATCAGTATATTCCTCTTCAGGGCTCGAGAAAACTTGATTAGCAGGGCCTGATTCAACAATGAGCCCGTTTTGCATGACAAATATATAGTCTGACATTGATCTTACAACCTTGAGATCATGACTAATAAATAGATATGTCAATTCGTACTCTGTCTGAATATTTTTTAATAGCTCAATGACCTGGATTTGAATGGATCGGTCTAAAGCTGAGGTTGGCTCATCAAGAATCATGAATGAAGGATTTAAAATAAGAGATCTTGCAATTGCAACTCGCTGTCTCTGCCCACCAGAAAACTCATGGGGATATTTAAATCTATCATCTGGATTAATTTCAACAGCCTTTAAGCAATCAGCTATACGTTCATCTTTTTGTTTTTTGTTTAGATTAAAATGTACATCTAAACCTTCTCCAACTATTTCTCCCACTGTCATTCGAGGTGAGAGAGAGCCATAAGGGTCTTGAAAAACAATTTGAATATCTTTTTTTATTAACTTTGACTCTTTTGAATTTAATTGGCTGATATCTTGGCCATCATATATTACTGAGCCCTGATGATTAATTAGTCCAGCTAAAGCTTTGCCTAAGGTTGATTTACCTGAACCTGACTCTCCCACTAATCCTATTGTTGAGTTTTTGGGAATAGAGAAATTCACATCTTTTACTGCATGAAAAAAATCTTTCTTAAAAAAAGTTTTATTTGGCAAGGGGTAAAAAATATTTAAATCCTTAACGGTAATAAAATGAGTTTTTTCTGGTAGAGTTTCTTGCTTGGGAGATGGTTCAGAATTAATTAGTTTTCGTGTGTATTCATGCCGAGGGTTTAAAAATACAGATTTTGTATCTCCCTGCTCTACTACAACACCTTTTTGCATGACTGTGATTGAGTCTGAAAATTTTTCAATCAAACCTAAATCATGGGTAATGAATAATATTGACATTCCCACTTCATCCTTTAGCTTTGTCATTAAATCAAGTATTTGCGCTTGAATTGTTACATCTAGGGCCGTTGTTGGTTCGTCGGCTATGAGCAATTTGGGTTTATTGGCCAAAGCCATTGCAATCATAATTCTTTGTCGCTGCCCACCAGAAAGTTCATGTGGGTAGGATGCAAATCGTCTGTCGACTTCAGGAATTTCCACCAAAGTCATTAAGTTTTTTGCCTCATGTATAGCCTCAGATTTTGATTGAGCTTTGTGTAATAGGATAGATTCAACAATTTGATCGCCAACTCTATGATATGGGTTTAAAGAGGTCATAGGCTCTTGAAAAATCATAGAAATTTTATTCCCTCTAATCTTTCTCAGAGTGGTAGGGTCAGCACTCAAGATTTCTGTTCCATCAAATAGGATGGATGATTCATTGCTATATGATGCCTTTGGTTCTGGAAGTAAACGCATGATAGACATTGCGGTAACAGATTTTCCAGACCCAGACTCACCGACTAAACCAACAATCTGATTCTCTTTAATTGATAAATTTAAGTTCTTGACGGCAGAAAATTCAGCTTTTCTAACCTGAAAACTGATAGATAAATTCGAAATTTCAAGCAATGGTTTCATTAGTTTAAATAGTTTTTATATGTATTTATTATGTCTTTTGATGCATCTTTGGCAGCTCTTAATGCCGTCATATTAACAAAACCATGGAAAAGATGTGGATAATGAATCTGGCGCACCTCATTTCCATTATTGTGAAGGAGTCTTGCATATGATTCTCCTTCATCGCTGAGGGGATCAAATCCAGCGGTTATGACTAATGTTTTTGGAAGAGCCGTATTTGGATTTATGGTCAAATTAAAGATTGGATCTTGAAGGTCTTTGCGAGAATGCATTAATTTATCCCAAAACCAAATCATCGCTTTTTTGCTTAAAAAGAAACCTTCTGCATAATCATTTTGCGATTTTGAGCTGCAAGTTGGATCTATCATTGGATATATAAGGCATTGTGATATAGGCAATGGTAAGTTATTGAGAGCTCTGTATGTTGAAAGTGATCCAGCAAGATGGGCTCCAGCACTATCTCCACAAAGACTAATTTTATCAATAGGCAAACTTAATTTATCTCCAAGCCATTCAAGTGCCATATTTGAATCTTGAAGTGAAGAAGGAAATTTATTTTCAGGCGCCAACCTATACTCGAGTGAAAAAATTCTTACGCCCATCTCTGCTGAAAAAAATTTTAGCCATGGATCGTGGGTTTTTATACTCCCAAAAACATATCCGCCTCCATGAAAATATAAGATTGGAGATTGAACTAGCAGTCTTTCTGGGCAATATTCTCTAACTTTTAAATCGCCATATTGAGATTGAATACGATGATCCAATGTTTCAACCAACATTCTTGGTTTCGCATTTAATGGTAACCCCTCCCTGCTACTTTCAATTATTTCCCTTAGCTCTTTTGCAGAATTAAAGGAATTGGGATCATCAAAACTATTAGCTTGCAATGACTGAAGGCCTAAAAAAACTTGAGTCTGGAAGTCTAGAATTTGATTATTGATCGAAATGCTTTTCTTGAAGACAAGGCAGCGCAACAACCAAACTGGCAACGAAAAGAAAATTTGTAAAAATAATTTAATAGCCATGCTTTCTTTTATAATGCGTCAATGAATTCTAGATTTTTATTATACTCGTTTGTTTTTCTATCCGGATTTATATTTAGTAATGTCCAATTTTCACAAAAGGATATTTTAAATGCTGATGAAGCCTTCGTTTTAAGTTCACTGATTTTAGAAAATAAAATATTTTTATCATGGAATATTCAACCTGGATATTACCTGTATAAAAAGTCAATTGTAGTTAAGGCTGGTAATGAAATCCTTGAACACAATCACATTACCAAGAATGAATCTAAAATTTCTGATGAATTTTTTGGAGACTCAATTATTTTTAAGGATGTTCTAAAGGTTGAAGCTGAGCTTGTACATGTTAATCTAAGCGAACCTCAGAGCATTGAAGTTATTTATCAAGGGTGTGCTGAAGGCAAGTACTGCTATCCAAAAATCCTTAAAAGTCTTTAAAATCGTTTAATTCCTATAAAAAACACTATAAAATCAATAAAAATGAAAATATTAGTAATACATGGTCCTAATTTAAATCTACTTGGTATTAGAGAGCCTGAGGTTTATGGCTCAGTAACAATGGAAGAAATTAACGAAGGTTTGGAAAAAAGAGCAAGCTCTAACAATATTCAAATAGAGGCCTTTCAAAGTAATGCCGAGCATGAAATTGTTACCAAACTTCAAGATTCAATGGATCATATAGATTACATAATCATTAATCCTGGAGCGCTTACTCATACCAGTATAGCAATTCGGGACTCCTTGCTTGGAATTGGAGTTCCGTTCTACGAAGTACATATATCTAATATCTTTGCAAGAGAAGAGTTTAGGCAGAAATCCTATTTTTCTGATGTGGCGAATGGTGTGATTTGCGGGCTTGGAA
>CABXFE010000018.1 GCA_902511425.1 uncultured SAR86 cluster bacterium | reverse complement strand
CTGAAGCAAGAAATGCATCAGGCAATGCTGCTGTTCAAACTGCATACAACACTATGATGTGGATCATCATTGTGGGTTGGGCAATCTATCCAATTGGTTATGCTTCAGGTTATTTAATGTCTGGTGGAATTGATTCCGCGTCATTAAATGCTATTTACAACTTAGCCGACTTCGTTAACAAGATCTTATTTGGTGTTGTTATTTGGTCAGCTGCTGTAAGTGACTCTGAAAGCTAATATTTTATTAGATAAAAAAAGCCCGGATTAATCCGGGCTTTTTTTTGGTTGTTTGGTGGGTGATGACAGGCTCGAACTGCCGACCCTCTCGGTGTAAACGAGATGCTCTCCCAACTGAGCTAATCACCCAATATTGCAAGAAGGGACTCTTCTTTCAAGCAAAGAATTATATAGGTCATTTAAAGCAGTTCCAACTTTTATTTATTTGATGCTGTCTTACAAAATTTTGAATCAAGGCATTTTAATTTCTTGATTAACAATATTTTTAAGCAATGGGCTTTGCTCAGATTTTGCAAAAGCCTCATCAATTGCTGAGGTTTTTTCTTGCATTAAAGAACGATAATTGGGATGAGTGAAAATATAGAATTCTTTATCAATCAGAGCCTCAACAACTCGCTCGCCAACGATGGCAACATCAATACCATTTTTTACCATCTGCTCTGCTGCACTTGCTAAAACAGCGTCTTCTGGCTTGGGGGTTGTATCAGATTTATATTTTGTTGAACGGTTTCTTTCGGATTCATAAATTCTAGTTTGAACAAATGCTGGGCATAAGACTGAAACATGAATGCTATCTTGTTCTAATTCGCCTACCCAGCTTTCCGATAAAGCTATCACTGCAGCTTTTGATGCAGTGTAAGCTCCTGCATAAGGTATGCCGCCTAAGCCAGCCATAGAGGCAACATTAATAATCCATCCGCCTTCTCCATGCAGTTTGATAAAAGGAGTCATGACTTTTGCTCCATAAACCACTCCCATCAAGTTCACATCAAGAGTCCATTGCCAACCTTTTGAATCCTGACTTTCAATAGATCCAGTATCTCCACCTACGCCAGCATTATTTACAACCATATGCACTTTTCCAAACCTTGCTATTGCTTGGTTAGCAACTTCCTGCCATTGCTCCTCTTGGGCAACATCTAGCCTCACAGCCAAGACAGGTACTCCCTCTGACTCAAGCTCCAAACTTGCTTTGATTAGGCTTTTTTCATTAATGTCTGCTATAACAATATTCATTTTTTGATTGCCTAGGGCCTTGGCTATAGACAATCCAATACCTTCAGCTCCGCCACTAATTACCGCTGTTTTTCCTGCAAATTGAGACACGCGAATTCTGCTCCTATAAAAAAGACTATTAAGTACTGAGGATTGAGTTTAGTTGATCTTCCATTTTTTGGTAATCCCAGAAGGCCCGTAGGGATTGAATTTTATTATCTGCATTTATTCGATAGATAACTATCATTTTAGTTTCTATTCTTACTTCACCCACAAGGTTAACAATCTGTGCATAGTTAGCACATTCATCAGCACAAGGAATAGATTCTAGAATATTAAACTCTATGTCACCATTTGCTATAACTGTGTCATAGAATTTTTCAATTGCAGCAATTCCTTGATGACCATTGCCCTCTGGATCTAATGGACTTTTTCCAATGGGATCTTGAACTATTGCATCTTTGTCAAAAAGAGCCAGCCAATTTTTTTTATCTTTTGCTACAGCATAATCTCTTGAAAGAAAGCCGAGCTCTTGTGCTTTAGTTTTGGGTTTCATTCTTTAACTCCATGGTGGGTTTAATTTCTAGCCTAGCAAAATATATACCAAGCAATGCAAGGATTACAAAACTTAATTGGATAAAATTTAGATATTCATAAAATACTATCGCCCCAAAAATAGTTGCAATGATGGGCTGCATCAGCAAACCAATTGATCCTAGAGAAGCCTTAATCTTTGGCAAGCTGTAAGTAATAAAAAACTGGCCTCCAACTTGGCACAAGATAGCCATAGCCAATAAATTATAGAACTGTGCTGATGAGCTCGGTAAAAAATCTCTTGATTCAAATAAAGCAAACACCAACCCAAACATTCCAGTGAACAAAGTGGTATAAAAAATTATATTAATTGAGCTCTCTTCACCTAACCTGGAAATAATTAGTAAATAGGTGGCATATAAGAATGCTGCCATCAAAGCAATACCATCTCCCAGTAAAGCTCCCTCAGTTTTAATATTTGAAAAATATATGAGCCCAATCACTCCAACAAAAGTTAAGGTAAAAGATAAAATGAACTGCTTGGAGATTGGTTCTTTGAATATTAAGACAGCAAAGATCACCATATAGATCGATGCAGTGTTTACAAATATCGTTGCATTAGCAACTGAGGTGAACTCTAGGCTCCAATGCCAGGAACTCATGTCGCCAGCAAATGCAAGTGAGGCAATAAGCACCAGCAACAAATGCCTTCGACTTTTTAGCTTAAATGCTTGGGAGCCATTGTGATAAAAGTTTAACAACGCTAAAAATGGAAGAGCTAAAAACATTCGATAGCATAAATTCCACGAAGGAGATAACTCACTCCATCGAACAAATAAAGGGGCTAGACCAATAAGACTTGCTCCAAGACACAGAATAAAAAAATTCTGAGCTGACTTTAATTGTGATGACATCGATATATACTTCTTTTATGTGTGCTGACATTGTAGAACAAGGAGATGAAATTATCTCAGTTGGTCAACTAAACCAACAGGCAAAAAAACTTTTAGAAAATCAATTTAGAGGGGTTTCTGTCATAGGAGAAATTTCAAATATTGCGCGTCCCTCTTCTGGACATATCTACTTTACGTTAAAAGATGAAGATGGTGCTATCCGCTGTGCCATGTTTAGAAATCAAAATTTGAGATTAAACTTCGATCCCCAAAATGGTGATCAATGCATATTAAAAGGCCAGGTCAGCCTCTATGCTCCGCGCGGAGATTATCAATTAATTGTTAGCTCAATGCAGCCCGCAGGCGCCGGCAACCTGATGCAGCAATTTGAAGAACTCAAGAAAAAATTAGATGCGGAAGGTCTGTTTGCCCAAGAAATAAAGAAGCAAATTCCTATTCAGCCCAAACACATAGGAGTTATCACCTCTGAATCCACTGCAGCATTTCAAGATATTCTCACAACCATTCAAAGACGGGCCCCAATTAGCCAAGTCTCTTTGATCCCTGCTACGGTTCAAGGTGACACCGCCCCAAAGACTTTAATCGAAGCTCTTCAGGGTGCTTTAAACTATAACAATCTTAATCCTGATAATGGTTTTGATGTGATTTTAATTTGTCGGGGCGGAGGATCTATTGAAGACTTATGGGCATTTAATAATGAAAGTCTAGCAAGAGAATTATTTGACTTCCCTCTCCCCATTATTTCTGGTGTTGGCCATGAAATTGATTTTACTATTACAGATTTTGTTGCTGATCTTAGAGCTCCCACTCCAACAGCAGCAGCTGAGCTAGTTACAGAGTATTATTTTCAACTCAATGACAGGCTGGAAGAATGGAAAGCAAATCTTAGTTATTTAATTCAAGCTAGATTAACCAAAAAATCTCAGGCTATTCTCTTTGCCTCACAAAATTTAAAGAGCCCTCTCACTATGCTTAAGGAGCAATCTCAATCTCTTGATAACGTTGAAATTCGTCTTGTAAACATCATGCAAAACATCATGAGTGGTGCAAAGCAAAGCTTTCAACTGACTACTGCTCAAATATATCAATCCAGTGCATTACAAAGATTTGGAAAATATGAAGTTCGCCTCGCAAATACTCTCAACTCTTTAAATACACAAATAAAGAATTTAATTGGTAAGAAAAAATTGATGCTGTCGAGCGTGCATTCTAATCTAAGAGCAATCAGCCCTTTGGCTGTTCTTGATAGAGGTTATGCAATAGTCATGAACGAGAATGGGCGTGCGTTAAAATCCACAAAAGATCTTAAAGTTGGTGATACCGTAACCACTCGTCTTGCAGATGGAGGGTTTAGTTCAAATGTTTCAGAAAAAGATTAAGGCATCCAAGCTTTTAGCTGTTCTTGTAATAATTAACATGCAAACTTTTGCAAATGAATTATTTGAGGGTCAAAGCGGAGAAATCATATCCATTCCCGCTGCCATACAAAAACAAGCAGATGACTTAACCTTCAAAACTCCTGAAGGAATAAAACAATTAGTTAGCCTCCCTTTTGTGAAGCAAGATCTTGTGATCACCAGGCACCACGTGAATGTTAAAGTAAATTGGGTGAACTTTGGAGAATCTAGAATTACCATTTCCGATGAAAGCAAAGTGACCTTAAGCAAGGAAGATCAAGCCAGAGCAAATAAAGAGGCAGTAGAAATTAAAATGGCCTTAAGTAATTCTACAAAAGAAATTACTCCTTCTTTTGATTTTATTGCTCCGGTTCCAGGAATTGTGACTTCTCCATTTGGCAAGCAAAGATTTGTTAATGGGCTCCCTAGATCAGCTCATTTAGCGCTGGATCTTCGAGGAGCTGTTGGAACATCCATTGTCGCTCCTCTCAAAGGTAAAGTAGTTTTATTAGGTGATTATTTTTATACTGGCTTAACTTTAATTCTTGACCATGGGCATGGTTTGTTTTCTTCCTATGCTCATATGAGCGCAATAAAAGTAAAGCTTGGTGATTTAGTTGAACAATCAGGTGAGATAGGTTTGGTTGGAGCCACCGGTAGAGTTACAGGACCGCATTTGCATTGGACAGTATATTTTGATGGAAATAAAGTAAATCCAGAATCCTTAATTCAACCAGGTTATTTAAACTCCATTTTGTAAGTCTTCATATACCAAGGACAAACTTGCCTCATCTTGAGGTTTTAAGCTGGCAAAGACAATCTCTCCGTCTGGCGAAATAAAATATGTTGCTGGAAGCGTTTTGGGTGTTTGAATGCCCCACACAGTTTTTGGATGAGTAATAATAGATGGGTACTTGATGCCAAATTTTTTGATTTGCGGTCTCAAATCTTCAGCTTCAAGCCGATCAAAATTAAACGCAAAGACTTCAACCTCAGGATATTTTTTAGAGAAAGAAACTATTTCAGGTATCTCTTTGATGCATGGTGGGCACCAGTCTGCCCAATAATTAACCAAAACCCATTTGCCATTCAAGCTAGATGAAAAAATTGGTCTTGAATCAAAAATTTCAATATCGCCCTTTTCACAAGAAACTAGAAAAAGACAAAACAAAGTTAATGGTAATTTAAATTTCATGTTTTATAGTATGGCAAAAGGAAACTATTATGCATCAAAAATATCTTCTAATCTTGTTTTATTCAGCAACGGGAGCTGTAAGAAACCTGGCTCATGCAATTGCTGATGGCGCAGAGAAAAAAGGTCTTGAAGTTAAAATAAGAACAGTACCGAAAGTCTCTTCGGTGACTGAAGCAGTAGAATCAAATATACCAAATGAGGGCGAGATTTATTGCACCAAAGAAGACCTTGTTAACTGTTCTGGTTTAGCGCTTGGTTCACCAACAAGATTTGGTTCTATGGCAGCTCCACTCAAATATTTCCTTGATTCAACTGGAGATGTTTGGTCGAATCATGAATTAGAAAACAAGTTTGGCTGTGTTTTTACCTCAACAGGATCTCAACATGGTGGCCAAGAGATTACATTGTTTAATCTAATGACGTACATGCTCCATCAAGGCATGATTTTTGTTGGTTCACCCTACTCCATACCTGAGCTCAACAATACTAAAAGTGGTGGAACTCCATATGGACCCTCTCATGTGTCCAACAGCAATCCATCAGGCAACTTAACTTCTGATGAAAAAAAAATTGCTATAGCAACCGGTGCCCGAATGGCAGAGCTAATAATTCAATTTAAGAAAAATGAATCTTAGAAAATGCTTTCTCATATTAATAAGTGCGCTTCTTATCACGCATTTATTGCAGGGGTTATTAATAGGGACTCCGATGATAGGTATATTCATCTGGTCACTGCCCTTAATGATCTTTGGCTTCAAGGCTTACAGAAATCCCACAGCAAGGCTCTATCAAATCTTTGGGTTTATTATTTTGATTTACTTTATGAGTGCATGTCTTCTTGTTTTTGGGCTACCAAATCCCAGCTTGCTTAGTTGGATAGAGTTAATAGAAATAGTGTTACTTTTTTTGGTAGCGGTCTACGCAGCGCGCGAACAATTGAATGTAAAGTAAACTTGACAGTCAAGTAAACTTTACATATTATACTATTCATAACGTTTGTATTGATGATTTAGGAACTCCCTAAAAGTACTAAGATCAAATCCTCCATGGTTAAAAAATACAAACGTTATATTTTTATTTGCAATATTAAAGAGAAGTAAGATGGCAAAAATTGTACATAAGGGCATGTGGATTGATATTAAATCTTTAAATGCTGAAGATAAAAAAAACTTTTTAACCTCATTGGCATTTGGGTTCTTGGCTTCTATTTTGTGGGGAATGCATCTGTCACATATTGGTTTTCTTGGAAACGAGCCAATCACGGACTCGTGGATTTCAGAAACTGAGCTTCTTTTGATTAGAATATCAATGATTTTGTTTTTTTTGATCGGAGCTTACTTTTATAAAAAATTCTATAGCGCCCAGGATGATTTCTTTAAAAGCTATCACAACTTTACCTTTGCTGGTGGTGCTTATGGTTTTTTAGTGTTAGGTTCGATACTAACTGTACTTGCGCCCTATTTTAATTATCAACCAACTTTTTATGAATTCTTTCTAGCATTTGCAGCTGGCACAGGATTTGGCGGTTATTACTTTTATAAAAAATATATTGCTGATTAATTGAATGAAAAATAACCTCAAAGAATTGCGCCAAAAAGAGAATATCAGCCAAGATGATCTGGCTTCAATTCTCAAGGTTAGCAGGCAAACCATTAACTCAATTGAAACAGGAAAATTTGATCCATCATTAAAATTAGTAATGAAAATGACCAAACACTTTAATGTTCCATTGGAACAAATATTTATTTACGAGGAAGAAAAATGATCACTTTAGTCTTATTAATTATTGCTGGTGTAACAATAGCAATTTGTGGAGCCTCAATCATTATTAAAATTTTTGCATTATTTTTTGCCCTCCTCGCTTTTATCTTTTCGATAGCTGTAATGTTATTAACTTTTGCTTTTGTTTTGATTATGGTTCTAACAGCATTGGTTGGAGCTATCGTTTCAACCCTTTTTAGTTTTTTAATCCTTTAATTTTTTTAATCACTCTGGAGAATATCAATGAACGCACTTAAATCTATTTTTTCTTGGCTTGGCCGATTTCTAGAAAAGGCTAGAACGGTAATGCTGAATCTCGGTACAGCCTTTGTTTTGATCTTTTTTACAATCATCATCATTGGAGCATTTACCTCTTCTGGGCCTGAAGTAAAAGATCCAAGTGGCAGAGTGCTCTTCATTGATCCTGTTGGAACTGTAGTTGATCAAGAGGTGTTTAACTCAGATTTTATGTTTAACTTCGGAACAAACTCTTCTACTGATCAGATTCAAACAAGAGATCTAATAGCATTGATCAGAGCAGCAGCTGAAGATGAGGATATCCCAGCTGTATTTATTGATTTCTCTGCAACAGGCTTTGCAGGCCCTACTACTGCTATTAATATTGCTAAAGAATTAAAAGCACTTCGTGAGTCTGGTAAAAGAGTGATTGCTATGAATGATCGTCTGTCTACTACCTCCTATTTAATGGCATCCCAAGCTTCTGAAGTATGGGTTCATCCGGTTGGAAGTATTAGCGTTAGAGGTCTTGGTGGAATGCGTCCTTATCAAAAAGAGCTATATGAAAATCTAAAAATTAATTTTCATAATTACTCTCAAGGTGATTTTAAATCTGCAGTTGAAGGCAACACAAGGACAGACATGTCAGAAAACGACAAGTTGCAAAGGGAAGCCCTGCTCAACCCTATTTGGGATGAAATGAAATTACTCATGGCTGAAGGACGAGGCATTGAAGCAGGTGACATTCAATCTTTTGCAGATGACTATGTCGGATTTTTTGGCGAGGCTGCAATCGGAAATATTGCCTATGCTGAAGCAAATAATATTATTGATGGCACCAAATCATTTCCAGAATTTCGTCAGTATATGATCGAAGAATTTGGTCTTGATGAGGAAGCTGAAACCGAAACGTACAAAACTATTTCTTACAACGAATATGCAGATCAAATGGAAGATGACTTCTCCAACAGCGAAAATGAAATAGCCATCATTACTGCTGAGGGAACGATCATGGAAGGAGAGATTACTCAGGGCGTAGCCGGTTCAAGCGGAGTCGTAAAGCAAATTAGATCTGCTCATGAAAACGAAAATACAAAAGCTATTGTCTTTAGAGTTAATAGCCCTGGTGGATCTATTATTGCTAGTGAAATGATGCGTGATGAGTTATTTGCAGCAAAGAAAAAAGGCATTAATGTTGTGGTATCAATGGGTGATTATGCCGCATCTGGCGGTGTTTATATTGCAACACCGGCTGATTACATATTTGCAGAACCTACAACCATTACAGGCTCTATAGGTGTGGCTATTGCATTGCCTACATTAGAAAATGCTATGGACTACATTGGTGTGAATTTTGATGGAGTGGTTACTTCTAAGCATGGTGGCTGGGATCCAACTCAAGCCATTG
This sequence comes from uncultured SAR86 cluster bacterium, assembly GCA_902511425.1. GTDB lineage: Bacteria > Pseudomonadota > Gammaproteobacteria > Magnimaribacterales > D2472 > D2472. The sequence continues at coordinate 18,865 of CABXFE010000018.1, read as the reverse complement.
ATGAAGACTTAGATAAAATATTTGCAGGCTGGGGAGCGGATGCATACGATCGATTTGTTAACTTTGTTGCTGAATCAAGATCTCAATCTTACGAGGATATTAAAGCGATTGCGGGCGGCAGAGTCTGGATTGCAACAAGTGCTAAAGAGATAGGCTTGGTAGATGAGATTGGCGGCATTGATGAGGCAATTGCATACGCTGCTAACATGGCAGAATTAGAAGATTATCAAGTTGAGTATTATGGCCAAGAACTTTCCCCTGAAGAGCTAATTCTGAGAGAGCTGCTTGAAAATTTTGATGTATCTCTTGGAGAACCAAAAGTTTTATCGGCTCTTAATGACTTAGCAGATCTCTATGAAACACTGACAGACATTCAAGAACCCAAAGCATTGTTAACATGCAAGGACTGCTTGGTAAATCTTGATTGATTAGATAAAAAATAAAGTGAATAAAAGGTTATTAATTTCTCAGTCGATCATGTGGGCAACAGCAATCCTTGTTGTTGCAATTGTCGATGATAAAGATTTCGGCATTTTAATGCTTGTCATATTAGCAACAGTTTCTTTAATGAATTTACGAAAGGGAAAATGAAATTACGTTACAAAATCCTAAATGGAGCAATTGCATTAACCCTCGTTACTATTTCTACCCTAGCAGTCACACTCGCCTATACAAAAAGTTGCGAGCCACCAATTATAAGTGCAATTAAAAACCCCATGCAGGCAGTGATTTATCGATGTTATGGTGGACCTGAGGTGCTTGAGCAGGCCGTTATTGAAATCCCTGAGCCACTTGCGCATCAAATTTTAGTGCGAGTTAAGGCCGCCGCGGTAAACCCAGTGGATTGGCATTACATGCGCGGCTCACCCTATATTATGCGTCTGATGACTGGAATCGGTGTGCCGAATGATCAGGGCATTGGCACTGATTTTGCAGGCATAGTTGAAAAGGTTGGCAGCGATGTAACTAAATTTAAAATTGGTGACGCTGTGTTTGGCGGTGGTGGCGGTCCATTTGCTGAGTATGTTTTGGCCAATGTCAGCAAATCAGTAGCCCACAAACCTACAGATGTTTCGTTTGAGCAGTCAGCAGCCATGCCGATTGCAGCCTTAACAGCATTGCAAGCTTTGCGTGACAAGGGCCAACTAGAGCCTGGGCAAAAAGTCTTAATCAATGGAGCATCTGGGGGCGTTGGAACATATGCAGTTCAAATTGCTAAGTCATTTGGCGCTGAAGTACACGGTGTATCCAGTGGGCGAAATATTGAGATGGTTACTTTATTGGGTGCTGACCATATGTTCAATTATAAAACTGAGAGCTATATCGAATCAGAAGAGCGATATGATTTGATTGTTGACATGATTAGCAATCACTCAATATCTGATAACCTTAAGGTTTTAAAGAAGCAAGGAAGAATGGTTATCGTCGGTGGAGGCAAAGGTAACTGGATTGGCCCGCTTATGCCCTCCATTAAAGCAGTCATAATGAATAATTTTGTTGACCAGGAGCTACAACAATTTGTTGCCCAATTTAACAGCAAAGATCTGGAATCATTGGCTGAGTTGATGCGTCAGGGTAAGCTAAGTTCTATGATTGATCGTCGGTATTCGCTTGATGAAATTCAAGATGCAATAAGCTATTCTGAATCAGGTCGTGCAAGAGGGAAGATTATTGTAACTATTTCAAAATAATAACTAGGTTCACCATACTCAATTAAAAATATATATTCCTTTGCTTGACTTACATTAAACTCTAAGTTGTATAGTCTTTATCTTCAGAAAAAATAAATGTCTGCAAATAATATAATGATGAACTTTTTAAAGATGATCTCCAAGATTAAACAGAGGGAGATCAAAGCAGTGTTTTTTTCATTTCTATTTGTGGTCGTGTTGATGACGGCCTACTACATTTTGCGACCAGTTCGTGATGCTATGGCCAGTGACTGGACTGATGCAGAAGTAAGCTGGTTATGGACGCTGAACTTTTTTATCAGCACTGGGATTGTGGCTTTGTATGGCATTGCAGTTTCAAAGTTTCATTTTCGACTGCTGGTACCAACCATGTACGGTATCTTTGCTAGCTCATTTGTAATGTTTTATATCTTAGGGTCCATATATGAGGATCGAACCCTAATTGATAAAGCATTTTATGTTTGGGTGAGTGTATTTAGTCTTTTTCATATTTCTGTTTTTTGGAGCTTCATGTCGGAGCTCTTCAACAAGGAACAATCAGGCAGGCTATTTGGCATCATTGCTGTCGGTGCTAGTGTCGGTGGTCTAATCGGCCCATCAATAACAGCTTTTTTTTCAGTGTCTCTGGGGATAGATAACTTAATGTTAATCGGCAGCATGATGTTACTGATTCCTATCCCAATTATCTTCTATCTCCAATCATTAAAAACCACAGACTTAAATAATGGAACTGCTGATCTAAACCAAAGCAATCAAGCGATTGGCGGTAATCCAATTGCAGGTTTTAAAATGCTTTTTTCAAACCCTTATCTAATTTCAATTGCATTGTTCATTTTTCTGTATACCGGCATCAGTTCCTTTATTTATTTTGAGCTTAAAAATTTACTGAGTGATTTAAGCCGACCTGAGCGCTCTGTGATTTGGGCGCAAATGGATCTAGCGGTAAATGTTTTATCAATTTCTATGGGGCTTTTTGTTACAGGTCGTATTGTCAGTGGCTTTGGTATGCCGGTAACCATTGCGCTGGTTCCAGTGATGGTCTGCATTGGTTTGCTGGTGCTAGCTATCTCACCTCTGTTAGGCGTCGTAATGATTCTACAAATTATTCGCCGAGCAGGTAACTATGGAATTACTCGACCTGCTCGAGAAATGCTATTCACGCTTGTTGATCGAGAGACCCGCTTTAAAGCAAAACCGGTAATTGATATTGTTGCTTATCGAGGTAGCGATATGCTTATGGCTTGGCTTTTCACGGGTCTTACACAGGGTTTAGGTTTTGGTTTAGCTGCAGTTGCTGCCATCGGTGCAGGATTAGCTGCCTTGTGGTCACTGGTAGGTGTCTATCTTGGACGCTGGTTCGAACGAGATAACTCAGACCATGATTCCGCAATATTTGATAACAATGTTTAATAATTTAAATCGCCGAAATGACAGTTCGCTTAGCTGCATTAGGTTTTTCATACTAACAATAAGCAAAGGATTCACATCATGAATAAAATCTCTAATATAAAAATACTGGCACTATTTCTAGCCTGTGGCTTTTTTGCTTCTGCAGACCTTGATGCCAGCCCTGAGGGCGTCTCACAAACAAAATATATCGGCTATAGCCAGCTTGGCAATCCTGCCGATGTACTCAAGGTAAAAACTGAGGCTGCTGGGACTTTAAGTGATGGTGAGGTTCGAGTTAAAGTATTGGCTGCACCAATCAACCCCTCTGATTTGTACCAGATTAGTGGCAATTACGGCGTTGATCCTGTCTTACCTGCCAGACCAGGCAGCGAAGGTGTGGGGCGAGTTACCGAGGTATCTCCGGGGGTAAAAAACCTATCCGTCGACCAGTTAGTTCTTCTTGCCAGCGGAAATACTTGGGCAGAAGAGATAGTAGCTCCAGCTGCAGGATTTTTACCATTGCCTAACCTTGGGCCTATAAGTGCCGAGATAATTGAACAACTTTCAATGTCAGCTGTAAATCCATTAACAGCATTACTAATGCTCACCTCTTATGGAGATATTAAAGAAGGTCAATGGATTGTACAAAGCGCTGCTAACTCAGCTGTTGGCGGTTACGTGATCCAGCTTGCAAAGCAAAGAGGTATCAAAACAGTTAATGTTGTTCGCAGGGATGGTTTAGCTGATGATTTAATGTCTAAAGGAGCAGATGTAGTTTTAATTGATGGGCCTGATCTTGCAGCGAATATCGCTAAAGCTACAGATAATGCGCCAATTATGTTGGCGTTAGATCCAGTAGGTGGTGACACCTTTGGACGTTTAGCTGACAGCTTAGGGTATGGAGGTACGATTGTTACTTACGGAGGTTTATCAGGTAAGCCTACATTTGTGAATACTGGAAATATTATTTTTAATGACACTCGCGTACGGGGCTTTTGGCTTTATCAGTGGTATCAAATAGCAACGATGCAGGAAAAACAAGCTGCTTTTGGGCAGGTGATCCCTCTTATTGTCAACGGTACTTTAAGAGCTAATATTGATTCGCGCTTCACTGTTGATCAAATCAAGCAGGCTGTTACTCGTTCTTGGGAGGGCCGCAGAAATGGGAAGGTGCTTATAGTTCCAACACATCTTTGATATTGAAGATCAATTAAAGATTTAGCGTTTCTTTAATTAATGGAATGGTGATCTTTCTTTTTAGTGAAGCTGCTTGGTTATCAAGAGTAATAATATTTTCTACAAGGAGCGAAAATATCCTAGTCTGATGTTTTAAAAGAAACTCTAACTCAGCTTTTTCTATTTTGATATCTAATTGTTGAGCTACAAAATCAATTGCCTGGTTAAAGAATTCATCTTGGACGGCATGCAGTGCTATAAACTCCATACGCTTAATTCTTGATAATAAGTCAGGAAGTATAACGCTTTCATCCAAAGGCTGAGTACCGCCAAGAGAGAGCATTAGACTGCAGCTAGATTGCTGACATTCGTTTATGAGATTAAAGAGCGCTGTTTCCCAATCCTGATTTGCTAGAATAAGTTGCAGGTCATCAATGCAGACAGCATCCAGAGAGTCTAAATTTTGAAAAATTTCAACGCCCATATTAAAGGCTTTTTTCATGGGTATGAAGGCAAATTGTTTTTCTGCAGAGCTGAGTTCATTGCAGATAGCTTGCATTAAGAAAGATTTCCCAGAGCCTTCCTCGCCATGGATGATTAATTCACTGGTATCTCGGCTGGATACTACATCGGCAAGCCTTGTCATAAGATTCTGATTATCTGGGGAGCAAAAGAAGCTATCAAACGAAGCTTTTTGATTGATCTGAAATGGAAAAATTAGCTGCTTTGGTTTATTCATGGTGCAACTTAGCCGTTAACTTAAACCAATTCAAACCATATAAAAACAAACTTATTAAAGTAATCCCAGCAACTAAAAAATCAATCACAAAGTTGGTTAAGTTTAGTCCAAAGATGATATCAATAAAGACACCAGCTAAATAACCAATATGAACAAAGGTTGTAATTTTTCCAAAGATATTTGGATTTGGTGCAGATGTTTCATATACCGTCATATGAAATGCCGCCCCCATAATAATAATGAAATCTCTGAGTACGAAAACTATAAACACAAAAATGGGAATATATGAGTTCATCCATAAAATCAAAATAGTTCCAATCAGCAATACTTTGTCAGCTATCGGATCGAGGATCTTGCCCAAATCAGTTTGCCAGTTCATGACTCTGGCTAAATACCCATCAAGGCCATCAGTTGCTGCAGCAATAACAAATATATACAAAGCAAAGAGATAATTTTCTTCAGAAATAAATGTAAGCAAAGGGTACATCAGATAAATTCTGATGATTGAAAGTAAATTTGGTATAAAAATAAAATATTTACTCATCTAATTTAAATACTCTAGTTTTAGTTGGCTAATATCAGCATTATATTCTTTAATTAAAAATTTAGTGCTGCCTCGCAATTCTTTTAGCAAAGAATTCTTTGTTTGAAATAATTGAGCCTTATAGTCAATTTTTGTTCGTTCGAAAGAATTATAGGATCGAGATTTAATCGCAAAAATTTTATCTAATTCAGATTCAACTGATTGAAAGTCTTGAAAATTATCCAAGCCCTGAATCGAGATCATTACTTTTTCTCCCACTGCGCCTTGGTCCAGTGGAGTTACTTCTAGCAGATCATCCAAAAATGCATGAAGATTAGTTTGAAAAAATTCTATTACTTGCTTCTCTTGTAATGGAGAACTGGACTGTAAGTCACCATTAACAGACCATTGGTTGACCCCTGTTCTTACCAGATCAATGGATAGGAACGCATCATTATAAAATTTATCTCGAATGTAGTTTGCAGGCGAAAAGAGTAGATTAGTCTGATATAACGAGTTCTGATCCTCTAAGTCAAACTCGGGTAATTCAATATATACACCTCTTTCAAGAGAAAGATCTCTTAAAGTTTTTTTAATTTCGCTTGATAGCAAATCGCTCGTTGTCCCTCCACTTAAATAAATTGGAGCTGACTCACCGCTATCAATTTTAAATAAAATTAATATAACTGGACGATTGAAGCCTATCAGCGGGATGCTAATCTTACGCAACTGGGGAATTAATATTTCAGCATTAAATTTTGCTCTTAAGAATTCTTGGTCGTCAATAAACTCCGTTGAATATGAAGAAACAAAATCTACTTTTTTCAGCTTCGCATCACCTATCCTCCATAAGTATTTCTTACTTCTTGATCCTGACAGTTTTTGAATTAATTGATTAAATGCCTTATTTAAACCGTCGTTAGTATTGGTATACTGATCAGCAGGAATCTTAACTTCAAATAATGCAGGTAATTCTTTAGTAAATGCCATACCTACTATAAGAAAATTCATCAGAAGTAAGATTGTAATTTTTTGAATCATATTTTTTATTGTAAATGACTAGCAAAACAAAACCTACAGATCCTTACGCTAAGGCAGGTGTAAATATAGAAACAGGTAATGAACTAGTTGAGTCAATCAAAGCTAGCGTTAATGCAACGCATGATCGCAGAGTTTTGGGAGGGATTGGTGGTTTTGCTGGACTTTTCCAGCTTGGATCTAAATATAAAAATCCTATTTTAGTGGGTTGCACTGATGGAGTTGGAACCAAGGTAGCATTAAGCCAGGCTCATAATAAAACACATCTTATTGGGCAAGATTTAGTAGCTATGTGTGTAAATGATATGGTTACTTGTGGAGCTGATCCTTTGTTTTTTTTAGATTATTTTGCTGCTTCGAAGCTAGATCCTAAATCTACAGCGCAAATTGTTAAAGGAATTGCAAAAGCATGCATGAAAAGCAACTGCGCTCTCCTTGGCGGTGAAACAGCTGAGATGCCAGGGCATTATGCAAAAAATAATTTTGATTTAGCCGGCTTTTCTGTTGGCGTTGTTGAGAAAAAAGAGTTGATAGATGGCAAAGGTATAAAACCAGGTCATGTGCTATTAGGTATAGAATCAAGTGGCCCTCACTCTAATGGTTATTCTTTAATTCGTGCAATACTAAAAAAACATAAAGCGTCAGATTCAATAATGCGCACCTTGCTCAAACCAACTCATCTATACCCTGCTCCTGTTTTGGAACTTATAAAAAAAATAAATGTCAAAGGTATGGCGCACATAACCGGAGGTGGTTTGACAGAAAATATTCCTCGCATCCTAAAAAAAGACTTGATTGCAAATGTGGAACTTTCTTCATGGAAATTCCCGAAAGCTTTTTTATGGCTCCAAGAAAAAGGAAAAATTTCAACACAGGATATGCTAAGAATTTTTAACTGCGGAATTGGAATGGTTTGCATTTTAGACAAAAAAGAAGTTTCAAAAGCGCAAAAGGTTTTATCCTCATACAAACTTCGCTCATTTGAAATTGGTTCTATAACCAAGGGAAAACTTCAAGGAAGAATTCAATACAATTAATCATGAAGAAAATTATTGTTCTGATTTCAGGAGGCGGCTCAAATCTAGAAGCCATAGCTAAAGCATGCCAAACTGGAAATATACCTGCTTCTATTGAATTAGTTATTTCCAACCAATCCAATGTAAAAGGTTTAGAGCGAGCTAAAAAATTTCATTTGATGAGCAAGGTAATTGAACATCAAGATTTTAATTCAAGAGAAGAATTTGATCAGGCTCTTTTAGAGCAAATTCTGCCAATAGAACCAGACCTGGTTGTGCTTGCAGGGTTTATGAGAATCCTATCCAGTGATTTTACTGATGCTCTTAATGGAAAGTTAATCAATATACATCCCTCTCTCCTTCCTGACTATCCTGGGCTAAATACCCATAAACAAGCTATTGATAATGGAGATTTAATGCACGGTATATCAGTGCATTATGTCAATAATGAGCTTGACGGAGGGCCCATTATTGCGCAAGGTGCTTTAAAAATAGATCCTGCTCAATCAGAAGCAAAACTAATCAATCGCATACATAAAATTGAGCATGCTATTTTTCCAAAGGTTATAGCTGACATAGCAAAAGGATATATTACGCTTCAGGGTGCTGAAGTTAAATTTGAAGACGAAAGTCATTTTGGTCCAAATCATATGGAGTTTTTTAATGTATAAATATCTAAGTTTATTTTTGATTCTCATAACCTTTGATCTGGCTTCCCAAGAAATTCCTGATTATAAGGGTGAATATGTTTTTACTAATTCACGGGTCACTATGGAAGGAATTAGAGAGCTGATTTCTCATGCAGAAGAAGGGAAAAGAAGTATTCAGTTCAATGCCAAATTCCCACTTGGAAGAATTAAAATCATTTCGGATTTCACCGAAATAAATAATCTTATGACCTCCACCAAGTATTTTGTGGATGTGAAGTGGACGCTCTTATCTGATAAAAGAACTTTAAATTTTGATCAAGATGCAGGCATTCTTTCCTCAAAAGGAAAATTTAAATGGACTCAAGACTTAATAAAAAATGAGAATGTATTTGATCCATTGAATGTTCAAATTCAAATTAGAAAAAATGTTATTGCAGGTCTGATGGAATTTTCATTAATGCTTCCTGACTTAAAAACTGGTGCCATTGAAGCAAACAATTATAAAGTCATCGACAATGGAAGTTTTGAGGTTGAGGGTAAAAACTATTCTTGCATCATTGTGGAAAGAATAAGATTGCAGGATGATAGAACCACGCGTTACTTTTTAGCCCCAGAATTAGATTATCTGATAATAAAAGTTGAGGATGAAGATAAAGATGGAGACACCAAGCTTGAACTTAAAAAGCTTTACTAAGTTTTTGGAAGGGTCACTCCGGTTTGCCCCTGATATTTTCCACCTCTATCCTTATAGCTAACTTCACAGGCTTCGTCAGACTCGAAGAAAATCATCTGAGCAACTCCCTCACCAGCATATATTTTTGCCGGTAAATTAGTTGTGTTAGAAAACTCCAAAGTTACATGCCCTTCCCACTCTGGCTCCAGCGGAGTAACGTTGACGATGATGCCGCAACGAGCATAGGTAGATTTCCCAAGACAAATTGTAAGTACATTTCTAGGAATGCGAAAATATTCAACGGTTCTAGCGAGCGCAAAGGAGTTTGGCGGAATAATACATACATCTGAGGTTATATCTACGAAACTATTATCATCAAAGACTTTTGGATCGACCGTTGCAGAGTGAATATTTGTAAAAACTTTAAATTCATTGGCACAACGTACATCATAGCCAAAACTTGAGACACCATATGAAATAAGCTTTTCACCCTTTTCATCAACTCTGACCTGATTTTCAGAAAAGGGTTCAATCATCCCCGCTGATTCAGCCATTCGTTTAATCCACGCATCTGGTTTAATAGACATTAAATTTCAATCCTCCCTTGGATAGCTCTGGCAATAGTATTGCCATCGACATACTCTAACTCTCCTCCAATAGGAATGCCATAGGAAATTCTTGAAACTTTCACACCTTCAAGATGATCATTGATAAATGATGCAGTTGCATCACCCTCAACAGTTGAACTGGTTGCAAGAATAACTTCTTCTATCTTTGCGCCTTGGATGTGGCGCAATAAATCCGGAATACCAAGGTCATCTGGTGACACTCCATCAATCGGTGAAAGACGTCCCATTAAAACAAAGTACCTACCTTTGAAACCACCGGTTGACTCAATAGCCAAAACATCAGATGGACTTTCCACAACGCACAAGCTGTATGCATCTCGCGATTGATCACTACAAATTCTGCAAACAGGTTCAGATGTTAATTGCCTGCATACCTCGCATCGCTGGATGGCATCGAGACACTCTTCAAGTGTTTTGGCCAGGTGCAAAGCTCCATCCTTATTTTTATCTAGTAAAAATAAAGCCATGCGTTGCGCAGATTTTTTACCAACCCCAGGCAAAATAGTTAAAGCCTCTATAAGCTCATACAATAAATCTTTACTCATTGACTTACCTTTTTGATAGACTCATCAATAATTTTTCCACCAAATGAATCAAGTATATCCTTTACAGCTGCGTTTTCTAACAAAGCATCCTTGTCTTGATTGAGTTGATTTTGAGCTTTTTCAATTTCAATCGCAGCCGGTGATGCAATCACCTCTCCGCTTTCAATGATCAATGATATTTTTTGACCTAATTGAGTGGAAATAGCTTCCAAAAATTCAGTTTTTAAGCCTTCCGTGGGATTGATAAGCTCGTCTGATTTTTTTAAGGTTAAAATATTATCAGCAAAGCTTACAAATTCAAATTCAGAAAAAACTTGACTCACAAACATAGATAAATTTAGTTCATTAAATATTGAATTCCAGCTTTGCATGTCTAATTCCGAGGGTATGCTTGATTCCTCAGTTACAGCCTCTTCAATTGTTTGGACTTCCACTGGAGTTTCTTTGGGTTGAATTTCTTCTTTTATAGTTTTTTCAGCTGCTAATGTATTCTGTTTTGCTATTGCCGGATCCTCAGCTATTTTAGAATTTTTTTTTTCTATTTTTGGAGCAGCTCCTTCTGATAAGGGCTGAAATGCAAGCATACGCAAAATACATAATTCAAGAGCTTGCTTGGGATGTGGATGAATATGGAACTTGCTCAATGCGTTTAAAGCAATTTCATAATGCAATTGTATGACTTGAGGATCAATTGATTCTGCTAGTAGACGTATGGATGCATCTTCGCTGTTTTGAAGTTGTTGATGTAAAGAAATATTGTGAAAAACAGAAATAATTATTTTTAAGACTTGCTCATACTCAACATTCAATTCAGTGATTTTATTTAAAGCCACGTAGGCTCCGTCTCCATCGGAAGCGGCCACATGTTTTATTAACTCAATAATATATGATTGATCAATGGTGCCTAACAATGCCTTCACTTGATCTGAATTAAGTGCACCGTTGCCATGCGCTATGGCTTGATCTAGGAGTGTTAGCCCATCGCGAATAGAGCCCTGAGCAGATGCAGCAATTAGGGCTAATGACTCTTCATCAAATTGAATGTTTTCTAATTCTAAGAGAGATTGAATATGATCTCGAATTTGGGTTTCTGGGATAATTTTCAAGTTCAATTGCAAACACCTAGACAAAACTGTTTTAGGAACTTTTTCAACCTCAGTTGTTGCCATTAAAAACATAACATGTGGTGGTGGCTCTTCTAGTGTTTTAAGCAAGGCATTGAAGCTACTTTTAGAAAGCATGTGCACCTCATCAATTAGATAAATTTTGTACCTAGCATTTGCAGGTTTGTACTGCACAGATTCAAGCAGTTCGCGCATGTCATCCACACCTGTTCTAGAAGCCGCATCAACTTCTAAGAATTCAATATGGCGGCCTGCTTTTATTTCTTCGCATGCCGTGCATGCATTGCAGGGTTCAGGCTGAGGATTATCACCTTCTAAACAATTAAGACATTTTGCAAAAACCCTTGCTATGGTTGTTTTACCTACGCCTCTGGTACCACTGAACATATAGGCTTGATGAAGTTTATTATGCTTGATGCTATTTTCTAGAGCTTGAAGAATATGCTCCTGCCCAACAACTTCTGAAAAGGTTGCGGGTCGATATTTTCTAGCTAAAACCTGGTAGGACATAGGTGTAAATCATACCATGTCATTTTATAAAATCCGTTCAATAATTTGAGTAGTAAAGCCTCTATTAAAAAGAAATTGTTTTTGCTTCATTGTTGACTTGTAGTCGATTGGCACAACGCCCTTAAACTTTTTTTGGAGCTCATTTTTAGCATTTTCAAGCCAATCCTCATAAGCTTCAATGGCATTACTAATAAAAAAAGAATCTACTTTTTTTGAGTTCAGCTCCATCTCTATTTTCTTAGGTCCAAACCCTTTTCTGGCTCTTGAATTCAGATACATCTCCGCAAAGCGCTCATCATCTAGAATCTTATTTGTAACAAGTTTATCCAAGACATCTTCAATGATGGGTATTGTTTCAGGGAAGCGTTTATTGAGCTTTTGCATCAGCTCATAACGAGAGTGCTCTCGCCTAGACGCTAAATCAAGTGCTTTATTATATACAAGTGCAAAAGCTTCAGAAGTCATTGCAAAGGCATGACTCTGGATTTACCTTTGTTTTTGATAACTTTTACTCGTTGGCCAACAGCAAAGCTGTAATCACCTTCTTCTTGAATAATTGAAACTGTTTTACCTGAATCTAGATCTAGCAATAACTCAATTGCAGGTTTTCTAGTCGCTGCATCTCCAATTTTCGAACCTACAGCTGAACCTACCAAGGCTCCTAACACTCCTGCTATATCTGACTCAGTCTCTGAATCGGTGACTGAAGCTCCTGCAACTCCCCCAATAATTGCGCCAGCCACAGCACCGGTGTCTCCATCACCAGATAATATGACTCGATCAACTGAAACAATGGTTGCAAAAACAACAGTTTGCATTGTCCGTGCATTAGAGCGATCAACAACTTCTGGTCGCAGTGAGCTGTATGAACAGCTAACCATGAACAGAGCAAAAAAAATGCTAATAATATTTTTAGATGTTGTCACTGTCTTTAATCTCCTGTTTAAAATTTTTCTCAAGCTCGTCTGCAATCAAATAATAAGTTTTACCTTTATGAAAACCATCAAGAAGCTTCACTTCATAGATAGAATTATTAAATCTAGATGCAACAATCTCAATGCTCTCATTTTTTTTTAAACGCACAAGATTTCTTCCATCAACAATAGAGAAAATATCCCAAGTTTGAAATTTTCTACTCCTATGGGTGTGATATGCATCGCTTGATAAAAAATATACAACTTGTCCACCACCAAATGAGGAGCTATGTGATCCATTTTTAATTAGTTGCCAAACGGTACCCATGAAGTCTTGTTGCTGGTCTTCCTTTGTCTCTGCAGCTAGATCAAGTACAAACAAGCTCAAGCTGAAAAGAAGTAAATATTTTTTTATTTTTATCATGTTATTTCGACAATATTTTAGTAAAAAAGTTCATATATCTCATGAAAGGTAAACATAAACTCCATAGATGCTCATTCCTAACATTAGCATCCATGATCCCAGGGCGCCGATCACTCTGTAAGGAGTACTTTCTCTTGAAATTGAAATCCCGTATGCATGAAGGATTCTAAAGAGAAAGAAAGAAGAGCCAATTAAGTGGAGTTTCCATTCAGCCACGCTCTGCATTTCAAGCAAAAGTAAAAGGATAAGTGTGATGGGTGCACTTTCCATCAAATTGCCGTGCGACCTTATCGATTGAAGTAATTCAGAGGAGTCGCCTTCCCCAAGCAACGTATTTGTTTTTCCTCTTGTGATTCCAACCTTGAATGCTAGAAAAATTGCAAGGATGGTTATAAGTGAGGTGTATAAAAGTGTAATTTCCATAAACTAATTGCTGGGTTTAATATTTTCTAATACCTTAAGTTTAATCTGATCAGACAAAAGATTGGAGAATTTCTTATAAAAAATTCTTCCATCGATTAAAATAATGCTATGGATGCAATGACCAATCTCTTAACAAGAAATTCGCCTCGCGAATTAATAACTCCTATCCCAACAAAAGATGAGATGCATGAAATATATCAAGCAGCTCTTAGAGCTCCTGATCATGCCTGGCTGAGGCCTTCTCGTTTTATTGAAGTAACAGGAAATGGATTAGATAAACTATCAAAAGTATTTGTGGAATTTGCTTCCAAGGAATTTAAAGATTTAACGCCTCTCCAGATGGAGAAATATGAATCCGCTCCATTTAGAGCGCCCATGATTATCATCCTTATCACTCAAATTACTGAGCACCCAAAAGTTCCCAAAGTAGAGCAAATGCTATCCACGGCTACAGCAGCACAAAATATTTTGCTGGCACTTCACGCAAAAAATTATGCTGGAATTTGGCGAACCGGCAAATTTGCCTTTAACAAAAAATTAGCGGAATACTTTAATTTAACTCCTGATCATGAAGTGGTGGGATATTTATATGTTGGTACCCCTGCTGGAACTCAAAAGAAAATACCTCAACTTGATGTCAACAAATTTGTTACTCACTGGGACGAATAAATTTTTCCTTTTCTTCTTGAATTTTTTATAAAAGCACCTAAATAAATATTGTAGATGCCATTTGGGTCTACGTTTATTAACCGCATATGCCATTTGGGTATGCACTTTTAGTCGCTACTAAGGAGGACTATATTATGGTACTTAATTTTACCGATCCGTTCCTAACAACTCGTGTGTTAGGTTTTGAAAGCCTGTTTGATAGATTGCAGAGATTCTCTGAAACCACAGAGAGATCTTCAAGCTATCCGCCATACAATATTAGAAGAGATCAAAATCAGATTTTTATTGATGTTGCCGTTGCTGGTCTGTCTCGTGAAGACCTCAATATCGAATTGGAAGAAGGCGTATTAACGATTGAGCACAAAGGCCCCAAAGCTGAATTGCTGAAAGATTCAAATGAAGTTGTCTATCAAGGCATAGCTCAAAGAGCGTTTAAGCAACAGTTTACTTTAGCTGAAAATGTTGAAGTGCATGGAGCTGATTTAGTGAATGGTATGTTAACCATTGCTTTGGAAAAAATTATTCCAGACGCTCAAAAACCTCGTTCGATTGACATTAAAACTCCAAAAATTTTAGGCAGTAAGTAATTCAATCAATTTGGATCGGGGGAGCCTTTGCTCCCCCCTTTTTTATAACAATGGTTTAACATAAAAGGCATGAAAAAATTCTTCCTGGCATGCAGCCTACTTCTTTGTACTCTGGCCGCCTCTAATCCTGTTGAAACAGGTCATGCTAAAGCGAGCTTAATCACAAATCTGCAAGATTCCCAACAAGAATATTTCTATGTTGGTGTTCGGCTGGAGATGCAGGAAGGTTGGCATACTTATTGGGAAAATCCAGGCGATTCTGGCAGTCCATTTAATGCAAAGTGGAACGTTGCTCAAGGCGTCATTGTTGAGAATGTAGAATGGCCAACTCCAGTTACTATTCCCTATCCCCCCTTAATGACATTTGGCTATGAGGGTGATGTTGTTTTCCCTTTCAAAGTATTTCGCGCCATTGATTCTGATCTCTCTTCAATCAGCGTTGATTTTGATTTTTTAATTTGTGCAGATATTTGCATCCCAGAAAAAGCTTCTTTAACTCTTGATTTATTATCTGCAACACCAAATCCTCTGGTGGATAAGGCGATTCAAAATCTGCCAACAGAGTTTATTAAGACTAATAGTGTTATTGAGGGTGAGAATTTAAGAACAATATTTAAATCCTCTAAACCAATAACTAATGCATATCTTTTTCCAAGACAAGATAATTTATTTTCCTATACACCCACTCAGCAATTGGTCAGCTTAGGTGAAAATTCCTATGAAATAACCATTCCTGTTATAAACGATGAAGTGCCATTCTTTTCTGGTATTTTAAGTATCAACGGTGAAGGATTTCAAATTGAAGAAGAGCTAGAATCTTCTTCTAGTATGTCTTTGTGGCAAGCAATATTGTTTGCTTTGATTGGCGGCTTGATTTTAAATTTGATGCCCTGCGTATTTCCAGTTATTTCACTTAAAGTTTTAAGTTTTGTCTCCATGGGAGGTGATGATAATAGCAAAATTAGGAATCATGCCCTCTCCTTTGTTGGTGGAGTCATGTCCACATTTTTATCAATTGCTACAGCCTTAATCATAATTAGGTCAACTGGCTCCATGATCGGCTGGGGCTATCAGCTGCAATCTCCAGTTGTGGTTGGAATTCTAACGCTCATCATGCTGGGCATTGGTCTTATCCTTCTAACAAATATTAATTTTGCTGCAGGTTTAACTACTTTAGGATCTTCTGTGCAGTCAAGAAATGACTACTCAGGCTCCTTTTTTACTGGCGTGTTGGCTGTCGTGGTCGCATCGCCCTGCACCGCTCCATTTATGGGTGCAGCAATTGGCTATGCGCTCTTACAGCCCTCATTCGCAACACTGCCAATCTTTCTTGCACTCGGTTTAGGTTTTGCAGGGCCATATTTATTGTTAGCTTTAAAACCTGAATGGATCAGCGCCCTTCCGCAGCCTGGAGCTTGGATGGAAACGCTCAAACAATTCTTTGCTTTTCCTATGATAGCCACAGCCCTCTGGCTCATGTGGGTCTTTATGGTGCAAACCTCTGGAGATGCTTTAATTTTATTACTGCTTCTTGGGCTTATTCTTGGAATTGCAATTTGGATGATTGCAACATTTAAAGGTCGATGGAAGTGGATTGGAATGCTCGCAACTCTTCTGGCAGCTATGCAGATTTTTAACAACCTACCTGAAAATACTGGCGGGCTGGTTGCAGATTCATCTGCTGAGCAATGGAGCTTAGCCATAGAGTCTGACTTACAAGCTCAAGATCAAGCTTATTTAATTAACTTTACTGCGGCTTGGTGCATTACCTGCCAAACCAATGAAAAAACTGCATTTGCCAGAGACAAGGTGAAAGAATATTTAAAAGATCAAAATATTACTTATATCAAAGCTGATTGGACCAATCGTAATGAAGAGATAGCCATAGGGTTAGCTAGATATGAGCGCACGGGAATTCCTTTATATATTTTTTGGAAACCTGGCATGCTTGGATCAAAAATTTTGCCTGCTGTGTTAACCGAAGATTTGCTAATTAAAGCAATGCAATGAAAATATTTATCACTCTTGTAGCTACTATGTCGATTTCAAGCTTTGCTTATGCAGCTGATATTAAATTACAAAATCCTTCTATCAATGAGAAGGCACCGAATTTTGTAGCCGTTGATAGCTACGGCAAATCAATTCAATTATCTGATCTCAAAGGGAGTCCGGTTATATTGGAATGGACTAATCATGACTGCCCCTATGTGGCAAGACATTATAATGAAAACAACATGCAAAGCATTCAAAAGATGGCTCAGGATGCAGGGGTTATTTGGTTAAGCATCATTTCATCAACTCCTGGAGATCAAGGCCATGTTAGCCCAGAAAAAGCCAATACATTAACAGACTCTAGAGGAGCCAGCCCCACTCATGTCTTGCTCGATGAATCAGGCGAGGTTGGTATGCTGTATGGAGCTAAAACCACACCTCACATGTACATGATTGATGCAAATGGAATTCTTAGATACAAAGGCGCCATTGATGATATTGGTCGTGGCATGCAGTTTTTTAATGCCTCTTTTGAAAAAGCAATAAACTATGTCAGCTCCCAAATGGATCAACTAATTGCCAATCAATCACTGACTATAAATTCGACCACTGCATATGGCTGCAGCGTAAAATATAACTACGACTAACTGCAAATAGTTCGCACAGACTTTTCAAAAGGTGTTTTTTTAGAAAGTCTGAGCTAATATAGATTCAAAAATATTGCGTTCAAAATGAATTATCCAGCATTTGAAGTTTTTGGCACTCAGCATTTGGTTACCTTGTTGATATGTGCCCTTGTGATTTACGCATATCCCAAATACTTTGCAAATCAAAGTCCAGCCAAACAGACTCAAGGTGGAAAAATTCTTGCAGGCATTATGATTTTACACATGGTGACACAGCCCATTTACGATGTGTTGCTATTTGATCTGCCCTGGAAAGGTGAATTCCCTATGCACATGTGTGACTTTTCAATGTTGGCAATGATTGTGTACCTCCTTAAACAAAATGCTCCAAAAATTCTTTTTCACTGTGCCTATTTTTGGGGTATCTGCGGTGCAACCATGGCTTTGGCAACGCCAGATCTAATTTACGGATTTCCTCATGGAGAATACTCACCATTTTTCTGGGGTCATAGCTTAATTATATTAGCGGTTTTTTATGTCCTAATGGTTAACAAGGAAAGACCTATCCTGAGTGATATACCTAAAGTGATTGGGGTCACTCTGGCACTATTAATTTTTGTCTACATCGCCAATCTTATAATTGGGCCTCCCGCCAACTATTGGTATCTGGCTGATCGACCCGTTGAGGGCACTCTGATGGATTATTTCCCAGATCCTCCACTGCATTTGGTTGGAACAATTCCATTGGCAGTCATTCTGTTTTATATTGCGTATTTACCACTTCAAATTAAAGATAAATTTAATCGAAAATAAGCAACATGAAACTTGAGCCCAATCTTTGGTTTGATGAGGTTGTTAAAACCTATCACCTCATTTCACCCCATATACATCATACGCAACTTGTTACTTGCCCTAATCTTAACGAAGAATTGGATGGTAGATTTCTATTTAAACCCGAGTCTTTGCAAATCACAGGCTCTTTTAAAGTTAGAGGTGCACTTTCTGCTATCTCAAGACTCTCAAAAGATGAATTGAAACGAGGTGTGATAGCTTACTCGTCAGGCAATCATGCGCAAGGCGTTGCCCATGCAGCCAAAGTTTTTAATACTCCAGCAACAGTGGTGATGCCAACAGATGCGCCTGAGAGAAAAATTGCCAATGCAAAAGCTTTAGGCGCTAAAGTGATTCACTACGATCGACGCACTGAAAGCAGAGAAGAGATGAGTAGAGAGATAGCCAAAGAGGAAAATCTGGTCATTATTAATCCTTATGACGCTCTAGAAACAATTTATGGTCAAGGTACAGCGGCTTATGAGGTGATTCATGATGCTAAGAACCCTAAACTCGATAACGCTATTATCTGCGCAGGTGGTGGCGGTCTGACCGCAGGCTCATGTATTTCTATTAAACACATCAACCCTGAATGCAATGTCTTCACTGCTGAGCCTGAAGAATGGAATGATCATCAATTGTCCTTCGAAAAAAATGAGAGAGTTGCAATGGACATCAACCGAGGTGGATTATGCG
>CABXFE010000017.1 GCA_902511425.1 uncultured SAR86 cluster bacterium | reverse complement strand
GACCAAGTCCACTGCCTTGCTTGGTATTGGCTCTTGCTTTTGCCGTTCGATAGAATCTTTTAAAAACAAATTTTTGCTCTTCCTCAGGCACGCCTTCACCAAAGTCTAGAACTGAGATACGTAAAAAACCAGCCTGCTTTCTTGCTCTAATTTCAATTAATGAACTTTCAGGGCTATATTTAAAAGCATTATCTATTAAGTTATTTAAAACTCTTTCAACGGCTTTAGTGTCACTTTGAACCTCAATATCAGTTTGGCGATTAAAGACTAGGTCGATATTTTTTCTTTTTGCTTTGCTTTTGAATGATGAAATAACTGTTTCAATTACTTCATTTATGATTATTGGCTCTATTACAAATTTTAAATCTCCATATTCAATTCGTGATAAATCTATTAGCGAGGTTACCATCTCGCTTAGGCGGTCTGCATTATGCAAAATAGCTTTAGAAAATGTTTTAGCATCTTTCGAATTATCCAAGGCTCCATCTAATAATGTTTCTGAATTTGCCTTAATAACACTTACCGGCGTTCTAAGCTCATGTGATAAGTTGGAAACAAAATCTCTTCGCATTGAATCCATCTCTCTTAGCTGAGTTGTTTCATGCACCACTAAAATTAATTCCTTTGTTGCCTTAGCTTTATTCATGTGGGCCAAGATCCACCGTGTATCATCTCCGCCAGTATCAAGCTCAAATTCGCTATCGTGCTGACCTTTTTTTAAAGCTTTTTTATAAAGTTGTTTTAATGGGGGCACATTTAAGTCAGTTATTGATTTATTTAAAATTTCATCTAATCCAAGAATTTGCATGATCTGATCGTTTCTGAAAGTTATCAATCCATCTTCATCAAGCACCATAATCCCCTCCCCCAAACCATCCAACACCAAGCCAAATTGATCTCTCTGTTTAGCAATTAAAGAAATTTGCTCCTTTAAATTTAAAGAAATGGTAGAGATATTTCTTGCCATAGATCCAATTTCATCTGAGCGTTTAGTAGGAAGGGACTCTAAGTTTTTCTTCTTATAACTACCTGCAGAAATTTCAGCTGCAGCTTTTTCTAACTCAACAAAACTTGCTCTAATATAGTCTCCAGCAAGAACACTTGCTAAGATTGCGACGATAAGCCCAACAACAACTATAAGCGTGATTGAGTTTCCTAAAGACGCTAAGACTTGATCCAAGTTTTCATAGGGAACTGATATCCGAATTACTCTTTCTTGGTTGTAAGATTTATCTAAAAGTGCGAAATAATACATTTCTTTCTTTACTGTTGAGCTATATCTTTTACTTGAACCATAACCATCACTGAATGCACTTATGATTTCTGGTCTATCACTGTGATTATCAAGGTCAATAATTCGGCTAGATTCTATGTCTGAATCAACAATTACATCACCGCTTTTTAAGATAATGGTGATCCTAGAATCTGAAGCAGAAGCATACTCATCTACCTCAGCTTTTAGGATACCTAAGTCATTAGAATCAATTAAGCCTGATATTGATTTTCTTAAAATTTTTGCTTGTCTTGAAAGCTCAGTTTCAATTTGCGCTTGCAGCTTCAGGGACAAATCTCTTTCTGCAACAATAAAAGATAGGGAAATACCAATGAATAAACAGGATAACGTAATAAAAAAAATTCGGGTTCGAATACCCATTCTAATTAATCTGTCTTTCTAGAAAATCTATAGCCTACACCGCGAATGGTTTGAATATGCTCGCCAACTATGCCAAGTTTCTCTCTTAAACGTTTGATATGAGTATCGACTGTTCTGGTTGTAACATTAGAACTATATCCCCAAACATCCTCTAGAAGCTGATCTCTTGTTTGCACTCTCCCCTTTCTATTAATCAAATGCTTAAGCAACTTAAACTCTAGTGCAGTAAGAGAGATTTCTTCATTATTTATATAGGCTTGATGCTCATCATAATTTAAAGTGAGTTCTCCAAATGAATCCTGAACATTATCTGTTTTTATTTCAGTCGAAACACCTCTTTTCAAAATAGCTTTAACTCTTAAAATCAATTCTCTAACACTAAATGGCTTAGTAACGTAATCGTCTGCACCCAACTCGAAGCCTACCACTCGATCAACCTCTTCAGTTTTTGCCGTTAATATAATAACTGGGATATTTTTGGTACTAGGCTCAGACTTGATATCTCTACAAAGAGTTAAACCAGAACCATCTGGCAGCATAAGATCTAAAATAATCACATCAATTTTATTTGAAGCTATAGCCTTTTCACCGTCTTCTATAGATGCGGCTTGAATGACTTCATATGATTCTTTTGAAAGATTGTAATCAATTGTTTTACGAATATCGGGTTCGTCTTCAATTATTAATACGCGAGATGTCATGAGTATTTAAAAATTATATTTTCCTTTATACCTTATATTTTCAAGAGAGTTAATTCTATTGCGATTGATTTTGCTCAATAGAAACAAAAATGTCGCGTAATTGTGTCTTAGAAAATTTACCTGAAGCAACTCTTGGTAGTTCCTCATATGAAATTTGCATCAATGAAGGAATTTTAAATGCGGCCAGTTTGTTGTGCAGAAAATCTTTTAATTCTTGTTCTGATAATTCCATTGAAGGTTTTAGGCATATTGCTACACATAATGTTTCACCAAGACGCTCTTCGGGTATACCAAATACTGCCGCTTCTTGAACAGATGGATGAGCATAGATCGCAGTTTCAACATCAATACATGAAATATTTTCTCCGCCTCTGATAACCATGTCCTTGACTCTGTCTACGATATACACAAAGCCATCATCTATATATCCCAGATCTCCAGATTTAAACCAACCATCTTTGTTAAAGACTTCATCCGTTGCTTCTTGATTGCCCCAATAGCCAACCATATTGGCTGGACTCTTAATTACGATCTCACCAACCGCTTTTGATTCTTGTATAAAATTCCAATTCTCATCGATAATTGCTACGTCAGTAACTGGAGGGATTGCCCTTCCGCAGCTTCCTGGATGCGATAAATAGTCCTTACCTAAGTTAAGAGTTCCTGCTGCATTTGTTTCGGTCAGTCCGTATCCAATTGATGGTTCGGCATCTTTGAACTCATCTTTTAATTTCTTTACGTGCTCTGGAGGTCTTGGAGCCCCTCCACCACTTAATTCTTTAAAACTTGATAGATCATACTTATCTTTATCCGGATGTGTCAGCAAGTCCCAAGTTTGGGTGGGAACTCCTGTAATAGCTCCTATTTTTTCATCTTGAATTAATTGAAGTGCTGCTCCTGGATCCCACTTAGACATCATGACCATTTTTCTTCCTGCAATAATACTCATAAGGAATCCTGAGTGACTTCCTGTGACATGGAATAATGGCACACAATGAAGAATTGCTGCTTGTTGTTTTGGCGTATCTGAAATAGATTCAGGCGCTTGACTATCATCAACATCCTCAACTTCCCTTTTCAAGGTTGTAACCAAAGCCCAGCTAAATAGAGTTGAAAGGATATTTCTGTGAGTTGATAAAACTCCTTTAGGAAAGCCAGTCGATCCAGATGTATAAAAAATAGTAGCATTATCATGGGTATCAAGAGTAGGCTCATTAAAGCTTGTTGGCTGAGAGCTTATGAAATCATTAAAGTCATTTGCATCATTGCTTGGTCTGACAATAATCTTTTTTAAGTCTGCAAATTTTTCCAAGCCTTGCAGTCTTTTCTCATCAGCAATTAAGACAATGGCGCCTGAGTTTTCAAGCCCATAAGTTACCTCATCAGGCACCCACCAAGAATTCAATAATACACATACGGCTCCCATCGAAGTTATCGCCATAAATGAAATAATATATTCGGGATTATTTGCCATGCAAATGGCAACTCTATCTCCCTTTTTTACGCCAGCATTTTTGAGAGCATTGGCAGTTTGAGCTGCTTTTTTATGAATGTCTTGATAGGAGTACCTTTCTTCGTTGAAAACAATGAAGTCCCATTCAGGGAACAAAAGGCCAAACTCAAAAAAATTAGCTAGTGTTTTGGGAGTATTCTTGAATTCTCGATATGTAATTCCTGAAGAATGGGTAACCTCTTCAAAAGCATAAATTTGATCATCTGCTGTTAGATTTGCTAAAACTTCGTTATATTTATCAGACATATTTTTAATTTAAATTCAGTCAAAGAATCCTAAACTATTATGAAACAAAACAGAACTCTTGTACTAACTTTATTGATGCTTGTCTCATGCGGTGGAGGTGGTGGTGGAAGCTCAGACATATCACCTGTTATCGCCCAAACACCTACTCCACCTACTCCGCCTCCAAGTCTTTCTTTTGATGAATTAAAGGCTAAATATGAAGGTCATTACGAGTACCAAAATCAATGGGGGTTATCTTCAGTTAACGCATCACATGCATATGCAAGAGGAGCTACAGGCGAAGGAATTACCATTGGTATTACTGACTCAGGCCTAGATATAACTCATGAAGAAATAAATTCAGCCAAGATTGCATCAGATAGTGCCCTGTCTTATTCAAACTACTCTCCAAATACAAGACAAAAACGACATGGAACCATGGTTACGGCAGTTGCAGCTGGTAAATTAGACGAAACCAATGCATCGCCAATGCACGGAGTTGCCTTTGACGCAGAAGTATTATTTGTTGCAATTCAGCTTGCTGAACCTGATCCTGATTATGATCCGGTAGATATAGGAGATGATGATGGATCTGGCAACGTAACGGGAGCTCCAGATTTCACTGGCATTGATAATTTCTTTAGTGAATTGTTTGAAATCTATAATGATTATGATGTTGATATTGTAAATAATAGTTATGGGTATTCCGGCAATATTAACGATTACACAGAAGCTCAGGTGCGTTATGCATTTCCTAAAACAATAGAAGAAATGTCCCAAATAGGCACTCCTGATACTGAAAAAACTATTTATGTCTGGGCCGCAGGTAATGCAGGAGGTTATGCTGATCAAGGAGTAGACTATTCCAGTCCAGAACTATTACCAGGTATGGCTCATTACATACCAGAAATTCAAGGT
Organism: uncultured SAR86 cluster bacterium; assembly: GCA_902511425.1. Classification (GTDB taxonomy): domain Bacteria; phylum Pseudomonadota; class Gammaproteobacteria; order Magnimaribacterales; family D2472; genus D2472. The sequence goes on along the minus strand of CABXFE010000017.1, from coordinate 25,229 downwards.
CACTCAATTGCGGTTGTATCGATAGATGAAGATGGTTCAATAAGTGATTTTTCTAGCAGATGTGGAATTGCTCAAGACTATTGTATTGCTGCACCTGGGGGAAGAATTACTGCTGCATATCCTACCTCTAGCTCAGATTCAGGAATATACATTACTGATACATCTAGCGAAGACTATAATAGCTGTATTGTTGATAATTCATGTTATGCAATTACAAATGGAACATCATTTGCCGCTCCATTTGTAGCTGGTGGACTTGCCGTTATTGCTGATCATTTTGAAGGTCAATTAGGTAGTCAAGAAATTGTTCAAAGATTATTTAGCACTGCAAATAAAGCCGAAATTTATGCTGATAAAGAAATATATGGTCAAGGGCTAATGGATCTCAAGGCAGCTACAGAGGCAGTTGGACAGGTGAGTGCAATGATGTCTCTTAGCCTATCTGGACCTATGACTCCAGCTGCATTTTCTAACATACAACTAACAAGTCCCTCATTTGGTGACGCGATTGCTAATGGGGTTGGTGATCATTCGGTAATTTTCTTTGACGAACTAGATGCGCCTTTTAGACGATCATTAAGTGGTCAAATATCTGATTATAGAAACCAAATAATTAACATGGATGGATTTGCAAGCATCCAAAGTCCAGTTTCACATACTATGCTTAATGGAAGCTCTGAATTAGAAATTGGAACTCTAAACACTCAAAACTTTTCGCAAGAGTTAATTGCCCCTCATCATCTTTTAAATGCGCGAGCTGACAAAAATCAATTTTTTTCTTATTACAATCACTCTAATAATTCATTTTTAAGTCATGGTCTAAATGGTAGTTGGGCGATGGGGGTCTTTAAAGACTCTGAATTGAGAGCTAAAAAAAGTCTAAGATCTCAGTTTAGCAATCCATGGTTAAACTTTAGTGCTGCTGGCACAACCTTAGGCTCAATATATGAGGGTGATGATAAATTTGATGTGGCATTGATGATTTCATCAGGTCGAAACAAATTTAATGCAAATGAAATTTTTGGTGCTAGAGATTCAAGTACTGTTGGTCTTGTGGAGATTCAACCAAAATCTAACATGCCTTCATTACAACTAGGGATAATGAAAGAAAATGATGCTAGCCTTGGACTCAGTGGATCAGGAGCATTCAATGGTAGTAAAAATCAGTTTACTTCTTTTATAGGCCTATCAAATTCATTAGATTTTGCTGGAGGTAAACTTTTTGGTTCGCTTTACTGGGGTAAGTCTAATAGTGTTTTTAACGAAACAGGCATGATCGAATCTGTATCAAATCTTCATTCCTCTGCTTTTGGAGTTGGTTTCTTTAGATCGTCGATTTTGATAAGCGATGACTCTTTAATGGTTACGATAGATCAGCCGATACGAATAGAATCTGGAATGATGCAGCTCAATGTTCCGATTTATAGAACCAAGCAAAAGGAAGTTCTTTTTAATGCAGTGAATTTTAATCTAAACCCCAGCGGGAGAGAGATTCATTCAAAAGCTCAATATTTTTCATCCTATAAAAATATTGGCTTTGGCTTCACTATGGGTTACAAAGCTGATCCTTATCACATAAAATTTATGGATGACTATTGGTATATGTCATTTGGTCTGAATGTAGATTTATAAATTTTTTCATTGGGGGAACATGAAAAATACACTTGAAAATGAGGTCATATACATAACAGGTGCGAGTGCTGGCATAGGCTACGCAACTGCTGAGTTATGCCTCGCATATGGCGCAACAGTTGTGATTACTGGACGAAACAAAGAAAATCTGGATAAAGCTGAACGAGAGCTTTTAAAAATTAGCTCAAAAGTTGTTGCTCATAATGTTGACGTCAGCATTGAATCAAATATTAATAATTCTCTAGAAGAAATCTACAAATCTTTTGGAAAAATTGATGGGTTAATTAATAATGCTCCATCAATCCATACTGGCAGAATTATCGATCTGGATCTTGCATCGTGGAGAACAAATTTTAAAGCAAATCTAGATGCAGTCTTTTTGACTACTAAAAAAGTTTTGCCATGGATGGAAAAAGCAAAGAAAGGTGCGATTGTAAATGTTGCATCAGTTGTTGGTTTAAAAGGCGTAGCATATATGTCAGCTTATGGGGCTGCAAAAGCTGGCTTGATAAATTTTACAAGAGCAACAGCAATTGAGGCAGCGCCCTTCGTAAGAGTTAACTGTGTTATTCCAGGAGCAGTCATGACTCCTGCAACTGAAAGAGCAATACCTGGAGAAGATCTTATGGAGGCGACAATGAAAACTATTCCTTTAAAAAGAATTGCTGAGCCAGTCGAGCTTGCTAAACCTATAGCATTCTTGCTGAGCTCAGATGCATCATTTATAACTGGAGCCAGTTTAGTGGTAGACGGAGGCAAAACTGCAGATTTAAATGCTGGTAACTGAAATAAATCCAAATGATGAACTTTGGCTCTCTGAGGTAGAAGCGCCACAAATCATTACTGATCCAAACTTATTTGCATGGGACGACGAGGCCGATCTTGTTGTTGCAGGTTTGGGAGGTGCTGGAATTGCCGCTGCAAATGAAGCCCTCGATCAAAACCTATCAGTTATTGGGATTGATAAAACAAGCGGTGGCGGTGCTACTGCTAAAAGTGGTGGTGTGTTTTATGCTGGTGGCGGAACACCGATTCAGCTTGCTGCTGGTGTCAAAGACTCTCCAGAAAATATGTTTAATTACCTTATTCAAGAAACTGGAGATATCGTTAAAGAATCCACTTTAAGAAAATTTTGTGATACGTCAGCAGAAAATACACAATGGCTTATGGACAACGGGGTTCAATTTGATCCCTCTTATTACAAGATTAAAACAAGCTATCCTGGAGCTGGATATTTTCTATATCATTCAGATAACTCTATGGTTCCAAGCTACATGGAAAATGCAGAGCCAGCTCCAAGAGGCCATAGAGGTTTTGAAGAAGGTCCATTTAGACCAATTGGTGTGGGAGGAACAATTTATTTTCCTTTAAAGAAATCTGCAATTAAAAAAGGATTAAAAGTTTTCCCTCAAACTGAAGCGCGATCACTTGTGATCACTTCAGAGGGAAGAGTTGTTGGAGTAAAAATACTCATGCTGCCATCCGGGAAATTAGCCCAAAAACACAAATCATTAACTTCACGCGGAGAAATGCTTCAGATGCTTCTTCCGCCCTCTTACCCTGGTTCAAATTTATTGCAAATAATTGGTGGTCTATTCATTAAAAGAGCTCAAAAAATTGAACAAAACTACAGACAGGTTAAATATATCAAAGCTAAAAAAGGAGTTTGTCTCTCCACAGGTGGGTTCATCTTTAATCGTTCTATGGTTAAAGAGTATGCACCAAAATATTTTGATGGAATGCCTCTTGGTACTCCCAATGATCAAGGTTCCGGAATTCGACTTGGGCAAAGCGTTGGTGGGAAAACCGATCATATGGATCGAGTAACAGCATGGAGATTCTTAAATCCTCCATTGGCATTTGCTCAGGGAATAGTTGTTAATAAGAATGGTCAGAGATTTTGTAATGAGATGGTTTATGGAGCAACCCTTGGTGATGCTATGTGTGAGCATAATGACGGTAAAGCTTATTTGATAGTAGACGAAAGCTTAATGGATGATGCAAAAAAACAATCCAAGGAGGCTCTGCCCTTTCAAAGAGATATGGCAAGAATGCTGATGTATTTCAATGCTAAAAAGAAAAGTAATTTAATAGATTTAGCAAAAGTTTATAACCTACCAGTAGATAAACTTACTGAAGAGGTCAAGAAGTACAATCAGGCAGCTCGATCAGAATCATCTTGTGAATTTGGCAAAGCTCCAAGTGATGTAAAGGAGCTTAATGGTCCCTTTCATATTATGGATATCTCAATTGACTCAAAACTTGCTCCTCTAACAACCCTTACCCTTGGCGGGCTTACTGTAAACGAAGAAACTGGAGAGGTCTTAAATCAAAATAATCAAGAAATTAAAGGGCTATATGCAGCAGGGAGAACCGCTGTTGGAATTTGTTCAAATATATATGTATCTGGACTCTCAATAGCTGATTGTATTTTTTCCGGAAGAAGGATAGGACAAAACTTAAAAAAAGGAGATAAATAATGAATTTAGATTTTGCTTCAGTATGGGAAACGGTTGCAGATTTAGTGCCCGAGAACGATGCGCTAATATGTGGAGAAGATATTGTATCTTGGAAAGATTATGATCTGCGGTCCAGCAAGGTTGCCGCTGCGCTATCAAGTAAAGGTTTAGGCCCAAACTCAAAAGCAGGACTGTATTTAAATAACAGTAATGAATACCTAATAGGTCAAAATGCAATTTTTAAAATTGGCGGAGTTCCAATTAACGTAAATTATCGATATGTAGAAGAGGAGCTTATTTATTTATTGGACAATTCTGACGCTGAAGCTGTTTTCTACCATGCATGCTACAGCTCAAGAATTAATGAAATTGCAAAATCTCTGCCAAATGTAAAAGTTTGGATTGAAGTTCCAGATGGAAGCAAGTCTAACTTTGATCAAGGTATGAATTATGAAGAAATTTTACAAGATTACTCTCCAATGGATAGGATCATAAGAGATCCAGAAACTGTTTATATGCTTTACACCGGTGGAACAACCGGCATGCCAAAAGGTGTAATGTACAAACAAGGAGAATTTCTAGCTTTTTTATTCAGAACCCTAAAAGCTATGGGATACGATGTCCCAGAAGATCTTAATAATTTAGAAGAATCCATCATGGCATCAAAAGCGGATGATCAGTTTATTAAAAGCTTGGTTGGCTGTCCTTTGATGCATGGAACTGGAATGTGGTTAGGTGCATTTCTGCCTTTGCTTTTAGGAGGGACAGTGATTACTACATCTAATCTTGGTTTTGATCCTGATCAACTCTGGAGGCAAGTGCAAGACAAGAGTGTTACAAATATTGTGATTGTAGGCGATGCTTTTGCAAGACCGATGCTTGATGCTTTGGAGAGAGCAGAAAGTGCTAATAACGCATATGATATCAGCACTGTTCAAGCGATTATTTCAAGCGGTGTTATGTGGAGTACTGAGGTGAAAAATGGTTTGCTAAAACATCATGATATGAAATTAATGGATACCATGGGCTCTACCGAGGGTGGGATCGGCAGTTCTGTTACAACAAGAGATAACCCTTCAGAAACAGCAAAATTTTCAATAAATCCTGGAGTAATAGTTCTTGCTGACGATGGAGAAATTTTAGAGCCAGGATCAGAGAAAATTGGCCTACTCGGAACTTCAGGGCTGGTCCCGGTTGGTTATTATAAGGATGAGAAAAAATCTGCCGAAACTTTTAAGGAGGTTAATGGGGTTAGGTATAGTTTTCCTGGAGACTATGCGAAGCTTGAAAGTGATGGAAGCATTACCCTTCTCGGCCGCGGAAGTAATTGCATCAACTCAGCAGGAGAAAAAATTTACCCTGAAGAAGTAGAAGAAGCATTGAAGAAAAATATTGATGTTTTTGATTGCCTTGTGGTTGGAATGCCTGATGAAAGATTTGGGCAAAAAATTGTTGCAGTTGTATCTACAGTTGATAATAAAGTTATTAAAGAAGAAAAATTGATCGAAGAAACGCGTAGCATCATTGCTGCATACAAGTTACCTAAGACAGTAATTTTTACTGATGAGGTGCAAAGAGCCCCAAATGGAAAGGCAAACTATAAATGGGCTAAATCTTTTGCTGAAGAGCAATTATCATAAAGAAAGTCTAAATAATGGAAAGATTTAAAAATAAAATCGTTGTTATAACGGGTGCAGGATCAGGCATTGGAAGATCAACTGCTTTAAGATTAGACGCTGAAGGTGCCGATCTTCTAATAGTAGACAAAAATAAGGAAGATCTCGCTGTAACAAAAGGGATGTTAAAAAATAAAAATTCATCCGCACATGTTTTAGATATTTCATCAATATCTAGCACTAAAAAATTTTTTAAAGATATAGAAAAGAATCATCAAAAACTTGATGCGCTGATAAATATTGCAGGCATTCTGCGCTTTGACAATTCTCATGAAGTTGAGCTAGAAAATTGGAGTCAGATTCTAGATATAAATTTAACAGGTACTTTTTTTATGTGCAGGCATGCTTTACCGATGTTACTAGAATCTAAGGGAGCAATTGTAAATGTATCCTCTACAGCTGCACTGGGAGCTCATGCATGGACCGCGGCATATAGCGCATCCAAAGGAGGAATAAGCGCATTCTCAAAAACACTTGCTGTCGAATACGGAATGAAGGGATTGAATATTAATTGTGTGTGCCCCGCTTCAATTGAGACCCCGATGTCATCGAATCCGGTTATGCCAAAAGATATTGATACTCGCTTGTTAAAGAAAATTATGCCTCTTGATGGTGTGAATAGATCACCAGACGATATAGCAAGCACAATCGCTTTTTTAGCATCAGATGATGCAATACATATAAATGGAATTGATTTGCGAGTTGATGGAGGCCTGCTGACATAAAGTTAATTTTAATTCTTTGACTACAAAAATTAACTATAACCTTTAGTTACACATTGATAATATTTAATAACTTAGAAAAAATTGAATCTATGTTAGATTAGCTCCATGAAAATAAGAAAGATATTTTTAAGCTTGCTGCTAGTTCCCTTATTTATTGAGTCATCAATATTTAATCCCCAATCAATAGTTCATCCTCAGGTTAATGAAAATGGCATGGTTGTATCTCAACATTACCTTGCAACAAACGTAGGAGCTCAAATTCTTCATGAGGGAGGTAATGCTTATGATGCTTCGATTGCGGTTGCTTTTGCTTTGGCGGTGGTGTTGCCAAGAGCTGGAAACATTGGCGGTGGAGGCTTCATGGTCATGTATGACAAAGAAACTGATGAAAGTTTTAGCATAGACTATAGAGAGATAGCGCCAGCTTTAGCTACAAAGGATATGTATCTTAATGAAGATGGGTCGGTGAATAAAAGAAGAGCGAGGGAAGGTATTTTATCAATAGGAGTACCTGGAACTGTTTATGGAATGTGGGAAGTGCACAAAAAATTTGGCAGCCTTGAATGGAAAAAATTACTGCAGCCTGCAATTAATTTAGCCGAAGAGGGTTTTATCATGACTCCATTTATGGTGGATGCTCTCAATAGTAGATATGAAAAATTAAGTAATTATAAAAATTTTAAAAAAATATTTTATAAAAAATATCCTGTTCAAATAAATAAAAGATTAGTGCAGTCAGAGCTTGCCAAAACGCTCAAAATTATTGCTAAGAATGGTGTGAAAGGTTTCTATGAAGGCCAAGTGGCTAATAAGATTGCTCAAGATATGAGAAATAGAGGTGGCTTGATTAGCACTCAAGATCTTCAAAATTATCGCCCAGTATGGAGAAAGCCCATCAATGGAAATTTTAAAGAATATGAAATTGTAACTATGGGACCCCCATCTTCTGGAGGAATTCATATTATTCAAATGTTGAACATTTTAGAAAACTTTAACCTTCAGGAGCTTGGTCATAATTCTGCATCCTATGCCTCCCTTCTGGCGGAGGTTATGAAATTTGCTTATGCGGATAGATCAAAATATTTAGCTGATCCTGATTTCTTTGATGTTCCGGTATCTCAACTGATCAGTAAAAATTATGGAAAAGCAATTTCAAAAAAAATAAATCTTAATACTGTTACGCCCTCCTCTGAAATTCTTCCGGGAAATGTAATACCATTCGAAAGCGAAGACACGACTCATTTTTCAGTGGCAGATAGCTTCGGAAATGTTGTTTCTAATACCTATACATTAAATTCGGGCTATGGATCTGGAGTGGTTATAGAGGGTACTGGAATTATTATGAATAATGAAATGGATGATTTTGTATCGGCGCCTGGCTCTCCTAATCAATTTGGATTATTGGGAGGTGAAGCAAACAAAATTGAACCTTTTAAAAGACCTTTAAGCTCTATGACACCTACTCTAGTCTTTAAAGATTCAATACCTATTATTGCGACTGGATCACCAGGAGGATCAGTTATTATTACTGCGGTCCTTCAGTTCATCTTAAATGTTCTTGTTTTTGATATGGAGATATCAGATGCAACAGTAGTCCCTAGAATTCATCATCAGTGGGACCCTGATATATTGTTTCTTGAAAAAGGATTTGATATCAACCATGCAAAAAAAATAGAAGATTTTGGCCAAAGAACTCTGATTACTAGGCCTAGAACAGCATTAGAAAGCCTAGAGATAAAAGATAGTTTATTCTATGGTTATGGAGATACAAGACGCCCAGATTCAAGCGCCAAAGGACCTTAATTAATGCTTGATAAACTTTTAATAATTACTCTTTATGCTATACCAACGGTCGGTCTATTGATCGTATGCTTCTTAATTTCTCGCAAAAAATAATTAATCGATAATGGAATTAGTTTTAACTAATTTATTGTTGATTTTATTGGGTGGCTGCCTTGGCAGTTTTGCTTCAATGTTGATTTACAGGCTCCCATTAGAGGATGCCGGAATTACAATTTTTAAACCTAGATCATTTTGCCCTCTGTGTAAAAATAAACTCACTGTTCTTCAGCTTATACCATTCGTGGGATATATTTATAGCCAAGGTATTTGTAAGGTATGTAATACAAAAATTCACTCCAGCTACTTGATCAATGAAATATTGATTGCTGCATTTGTTTTATTAATATTTAATAAAATGGAAATAATCAACCCTTCTGCATGGGTAATTGTCTTAATTGTGATGTGCTTATACATTCAATCATTGATAGACATGCAAACCATGCATTTATTTCAGCCTCTCAGTGTCATTTTGGTTCTATCCGGATTAACACTGAACATTTCAACTAGTTTTTTTACAATTCCACTAGACTCTTTGCTGGGATTAGTTTTTGGCTATGGAATATTATTTTGCATCAACGAGGTCTACAAAATGATTAGATCAAGAAATGGAATTGGGTCTGGTGATTTTTTGTTGCTAGGTGGTGTGGGATCTATTTTTGGTGCTTCAGCAATTGGACCGATTCTCTTAATTGGATCAAGCATTACCTTGTGCCTTTACGCTACTAATAAAAATAAAGATGGAGAGCTTCCATTGGGTTTTGGTATCGGTATTGGGGCTATATTTTATTGCTTATTATTTTTATTTCTCTCTATAAAATAAAACAGGTGTTGCGGGTGCCATTTAAATTAAAAAAATGATGAACTTTCTCTTAATAAGGTTGTCATATATATAAGTTGGTTAAAAATTTTCCTCTAAAATTTTTCCCTAAGACCAATTAGAGCGGGTTAGCCATGCCCGCTTGCTCTTTTTAAACAGTAACCTATTGAAGGTTTGGATTAGCGCTAATATTTTGTATCTCTTTTATGACGTCTTCCCAGATAAGCCACTCTTCGGTGTTTAAATTGGCTGCATATTCGGCTGCTCTCAACATAGCTATGGATTCAGCATCGTCACCATATTGAGAAATAAGATCAATAGCGATTTGATGATTAGGGTTTTGACTGTTCATTTTTAGAATATTTTATAGATGTATTTCCTTCACAAGACTTCATAGACAAGGTATTTTAAACATATCAATTTATAAGTAAAAATTAAATGAACATTTACTGGTTTCAAGATTCAAAAACTGGGCATCTAAAACAAGTACAGGCTCTTCTAGATCAGCTAAAAAAAGAGACAGAGCTCTCCATAACCACCATCAATCACTCTAATCAAGAAAGTTTTTCAGAAATATTCTCTGACAAGGATCAAATTAATGACCCAATAATACTTATAGGCGCAGGACATGATGTATATTCAAAAATACTTCGGGCAAAAAAATACTTACAGAAATTTATTAGCAAGGATATATTTTCAATAGCTGTTCTGCGTCCGAGCTATAAACTAAACTCCTTCGATTTAATTATTGCTCCAGAACATGATTTTAAAAAAAGACGTCTGCCTAAAAATATTATCCTATTTCAGGGCGCTCTAGCAGCAACATCTCAAAAATCTATAGATGAGAGTAAGGCGATAATAGCTATTGGTGGACCAAGCAAGCATTATAAATTTGATCAAGAAATATTAATGAAGCAGCTTCAATATATAATAAGTGTGCATCCAAAGCATGAGTTTAAAATTTATAATTCTCGCAGAACACCAGATTCCCTTAATATAAAATTAAAAGACGAGCTAAATAATTTTTCAAATGCAAAGTTCATTGCTTTAAACTCAACCGAGTCAGGCACATTTCAGGACAGCCTAATCATATCCTCATTAAAGTTCGTTACTCCAGATAGTTCAAATCTAGTGTTCGAAGCGCTATCTGCGATGGGTCAAACTTATTTAATACAAATAGAGAGACCAACATACAGACGAATTTTTGGTGCTACGAAAATAAGAGAGTCGATGAATCAGTTGGTTAACTCAAGGCGAGTCGGTGTTGTAAGTATATTAAATAAAAAAGCAGGGATAGATATTTCTAAAATTGAACCTCCTTCTCAACATGTTGAACCTATGGCGGAGATTGAAAAGGTATCATTTTCTATCATGAAATTTATTAATCAACAAAAATGAAAATTGCCCATTTGGTATCAAGTCAAATTTTTGCGGGAATTGAACAGCATGTATACGAACTGTCTTCATTCCTGTCTAATGAATTTGATCAAGTGATTATATGTGATGAATCTATACGACATCATATGGGTGGACTGAAAACACAATCATTAAGCATTGGCTCAAGATATTCTCCGCTTAACACATACAAATTAGTTAGGTTTCTTAGTAAAAATAATATCTCTATTTTGCATTGTCATGGCGCCAAAGCCAGTACCATTGGTAAGGGAGTAAAAATATTTAGCAATATTAAAGCAGTATCGACAATCCACGGTCACAAAAAAAATAATAATGCATTTACAAACATGGATGCTGTTATAGGTGTTAATAAGTTGCTTATTGAAAATATCCCTCAAAGTACCTATATTCCAAATTGGTTCAATCCGTCTCATATTGGAGAACGATCATCACGAACTGGTCCAATTATTGCCATTGGAAGATTAGAACAAGTTAAAGGTTTTGATCAGCTCATAAAAAGCTGGATTAATATCAAAGAAAATCTTGAAATTATCGGCTCTGGCCCTGAAGAACAAGTGCTTAATGAGCTAATTCATGAATTGAATCTGTCGGATCGGATTAAAATTTCAACAAATTATGATTACAACTCCATAGAGGATAAATATAAAACTGCCAGTGGGCTAATTATATCCAGCCATAGAGAGGGAGGCCCTAGGGTTTTGTTGGAGGCTATAAATCATGAAATACCAGTTTTAGGATCTAGGGTGGGAATGATTCCTGATTTAATTGCTAGCGAATGTTTGTGTGAGCCTGGCAATCAAGAAAGTTTACAAGCTCTGCTAGAAGAAATGGTTCCTCTATTGAGTCAATTAAATATGGAGGGAGTAAAAGCTGCTTTATTAGAAAATTATTCAGTTACAAGCGCTGCCAAGAAAACAATCAAAATTTATGAGGCTTTGTTTAAAGCTAGCTCGTAAATATTCACCGTTTCATTAACCAAAAACTCTTTTGTAAATTGTTTTGGTATAGATTTTGGTGGTGAGGCCTTCAAAACATGATCTATTTGTTTTGCAAGCATATCAACCTTTCCATGCTCTACTAGGCCAATAGGGTTAATGGCGTTAATAGATTCCTTGACACCTCCTCTATCCCAACCCATAACATGACTCCCACAAGCAGCAGCCTCAATAATTGTTCTGCCAAATGGCTCAGGTTTAGATGACAAATTCATAACAATATCTGAGATTTTATAAACATTGGCAATGTCTGATCGAGCGCCGCAAAAAGTAAGATGATCAGAAAGATTTGTATCACTGATTAATTTATTTAAAGAGTTGAAGTATCTTTTTTTATTTTCAGCAACCGGGCCTGGGATAATGCCATGGAACCTTGATGTATCAATATAAGAAAAAAGATCAATAAAACTTTCAATGCCTTTCCAGCTCGTAATTCTGCCTGGTAAATTAAGGATAATTTTATCTTTAGTTTCTGGGAACTCCTTAAACCAGTCATCTTTCCATTCCTGGCTTAATGGGATGGTGTTAAATTCTTGTAGATCACATCCCCGATAAATTAAATGTAGTTTAGATTCATTTACAGAATAATTTTTCTTAATATAGTCTTGAACAGTTTGAGAGACGGCGATAATTTTATCTGCATAAGACATTGATTTACTGTAAAAAGGTTTACTGTATAAACCATGAAATGTAGATATAACCAAAGGTTTTTTGCCCTGAAAATTTTTTAGCGCAAAGTAATTTACCCATGCTGGAAATCTTGACCGAACGTGAATAATATCAGGCTGAAACTCAGAGTAAATTTTTTTTAAATTACTTATCTGTGATAAAGCTTTTATATTTTTCTTTGCAATAGGAAGCTCAAAATGCCTAGCACCATGTTCGTTCAATATATCTACTAATGGTCCTCCCTCAGAGACAACAGCAGAATCATGACCTAGTTTTACAAGATGATCAGAAAGATCTACTGTGCCGCGCTCAACACCGCCGACTTTGAGTTCGGGTAAGAGCTGAATGATTCTCATAGATTATTCGTATCGTAAGGCTACAGCTGGTTCTAATTGTGCTGCTTTCCTAGCAGGCCAAATACCAAAAAATAACCCAACACATGCTGAAAACATGACAGAACCTAATATAGCTGAAAAAGGTATGGTAAATACCCAGTCCTGAAAGACTGTTACTAAGAAATATAAGCTAGAGCCAAAAATCACACCGATGATACCGCCAATGATACAAAGAGTTACGGCCTCAATGATAAACTGGAGAAGTATTGCCTGCTGAGTCGCTCCTAAGGCTTTTCTCAAGCCTATTTCTCTTGTTCTTTCGGTTACAGAAACTAGCATAATATTCATTACACCAATGCCACCCACCATCAGACTGATACCAGCGATACCAATCAATAAGGCTGAAAAAATTGCAGTAGCTTGTTTTTGCAAATCAGTAAACTGTGACCAATCATTAATCCTGAAATTGTTTTCTTCGCCTGGACCTATATCGTGCTCTCTTCTTAGAACTCTCTCAATAGAAATCATTGCTTCTTCAGGCGTGTAAGTATTCGGCACCTCAACACGAATTGAGTCTACTCTGTCTCTGCCAAAAACCCTATCGGATGCTGTTAACAATGGTATATAAATTTGTTCATCAGGATTAGACCAGCCTGAGGATCCCTCAGATTTAGTGACTCCTATTATCTTAAAAGTCACGCCGCCTAGATCAATATCCTGTCCAACCAGTGCTTTTGAGGATGTTTTTAATTCAGTTCCTACACTTGATCCAATGATTGCAACTCTTTTCCTAGCTAGATCATCTCTTTGTGTAAAAAAGGTTCCCTGATCAATTTCATATCCTTGAATGCTTAGATAGGACTCCCTTGCACCAATCACCGAGATACTAATACTTTCATTTTTATATTTAAGAGATTTACTGCCTCGAATCTCTGGAGATACCCTCCAATTTATTTCTTTATCTTTAAGCAATGCATCAGCATCAGAAATTGATAAAGGTGCTGCACTTATTTTTTGGCTGCCTCTGCCACGAGAGGGATATACAGATAACGTACGTGCAGATAAATTGCTAATTGAATCATCAATTGCCCTTTGAGCACTTGACCCAATTCCTACCATGGCTATTACTGATGCAGTGCCTATGACAATAGCGATAGTAGTCAGCAAAGACCTTAACAAATTAGCTCTAATGGAATCCACTGCTGTAGAAATTGATTCTTGTAAAACCATAAGTTAACCGAACCTGCCCTTCACTCTTTCAGAGAATTTTTGTTGGTATTTAATGAGACCTTCGCTTGGAAGTACATATACAACCTCATTATTCTCAATACCTTCTTTAACCTCAACATAATTAAGATCTGTTTTTCCAACTTTAACCCAAGTTGGCAATGCTCCTTTTTTTGTTTTTTTAAGAACTATATAGGCATCAAAATTTTCACCTTCAACTTTTTTAGTTAAAAAGTTATTTAGTTCATCTTCTTTAATTCCAAGCAATGATGCAACTGACCGAATATCTTTTCGCGTTCTTAAAGAACCAGCTGGTAATGCTAAAGCCACCTCTTCATTTAAGATTTCAATCTCAACGTCAGTGTTCATTCCTATAAGCAGTAAATTATCTTTGTTCTCAATATCGATTAGCACTGGGAATGTTGTAACATTTTGATCTATTTTTGACATAGGTTCGATTTTTGAGACAACTCCTACAAATTTTTTATCTCTATATGCTGAAACCTTCAATGTGACTTCTTGACCTATACTGATCTTACCAATATCTATCTCATCGATTAATGCTCTTACTCGAACTTTATTAAGATCTGCCATCTCCATTAGCAATGTCCCACCACCCACAGCGGATGTTGGCGAAGTGATAACTTGTCCCACTTCAGCTGGTCTGCTGATAACTGTTCCAGCAATTGGCGATCTGACGCTTGTATCATCTAAAGCAATCCGAGCATTTTCAAGAAATACTTCTGCCCTTACAAGCTGCGCTCTTGCTGAGGAAAATGATTCCTGAGCATCCTCAAATGATTTATCGGAAATATTGCCCTCATCATGCAATCTTTTGGAGCGTTCAAATTGATTCTGCGCATTACTTAAACGGACTTTAGCAACCTCAAGATCTGCATTGGCTTGAGCAAGGGTGTTTGTTGGAGTTCTTTGATCTATTCTTGCAAGAACTATACCCTCATCAACATAATCTCCAATTTCGGCGCCTAAAAAAAGAATTTGCCCTGATGCTTTTGATTTAATTTCAATAGAGGAGATAGCCTCAACGGTTCCAGAGGCCTCAACGGTAAGTTCTAGCTGCTGGGATTCTGCTTCTTTTAGAGCATAGAACTTAAATTCCTCTTCCTCCTTGCCTCCACCACAACTAACTATTAATACCAATGATGAAATAGTAAAAAATGATTTAATAATTAAGTTCTTCATAATTTTTCCTTTCTTGTATCTGATTCTATCAAACCATCTTTAATAAATATTGTTCGTTGGGCCTCTGCAGCCACTTCATTTTCGTGAGTAATTAAAATAATTGTTTGGCCCTGTTGATGCAAGTTATGAAAAAGCTGCATTACATCGTGCCCAGTTTGACTGTCTAAATTTCCAGTTGGCTCATCGGCAAATAAAATAGATGGGTTATTCACCAAGGCTCTAGCTATTGCAACTCTTTGCTGTTGTCCTCCTGATAGCTCAGATGGCTGATGATCCATTCTTGACTCAAGTCCAACTTGAGATAAGGCATCCTTGCCTCTTTTGATTTGATCAACCTTATCAACTCCAGCATATTTTAAAGGCAACATGACATTATCCAGCGCACTATTACGTGCCAATAAATGAAAGTTTTGAAATACAAAACCAATCTCTTTGTTTCTTATGCCTGCAAGTTCATCACCCTCTAGAGTACTCACCTCTTGGTTATTAAGATGATATGTTCCATCTGTGGGGCTATCGAGACACCCAATAATATTCATTAATGTAGATTTTCCGGATCCTGATGGACCCATAATTGCTATAAATTCACCTTGCTCTATGCCGAAACTAATACCTCTTAGTGCCTCAACAGTTTGTGTGCCAAGTGAATAATGTTTAGTGATATTTTTAACGTCTATAATATTCATGCTGGTTTACACAAAAATACAGGTATCTCTCTAGAAGTATTGCTCTGATAGGTTTCATAGTTTGGATAAAATGAACAAATTAATGGCCATAACTCATCCTTTTTTTCTTTAGACACCTCTTCAGCTAAATAGTTCCCATGCCCCTGAATAGTTGAGATCTTAACTTTTGGATGTGCTTTAACGTTGTAATACCAATTAGGGTTTTTTGGCATCCCTCCTAAAGAGGCAACCAATATAGGCATGCCATCCTGATGGACATATATTAAAGGTATATTTCTTTTTTTGTTAGACCTAGCGCCCTTTGTCTCAACAACCATAATTGGGAAACCTCCTGGCCATTTATTCCAAAGCTTTCCTCGACTCATAAGAAAAATGCTAGCCTGAAATTTAGCAAAATACTTGATGATTCGTTTGGCTGTTTTAGCTTGTTTTATAGTATATTTTTCAGAGCGCATAGATTTTTAATGGTATGTATAGATAAATAATATGTCAAGTTTACTTGACATTCAGTATTACTCGAAAGCTGCTATGTTGGTCTGAAGATTGCCAAGAATTAAAGCATGTATATCATGGGTGCCTTCGTAAGTATTTACTGCTTCTAAATTCATTGAGTGTCTTACAACATGATATTCATCAATAACTCCATTTCCACCATGCATATCTCGCGCCATTCTAGCTACCTCTAGTGCCTTACCGCAATTGTTACGCTTAATAAGTGAAATCATTTCTGGGATCATTTGTTCATCATCAATCAACCTTCCGACTTGCAAGGCTGCTTGCAAGCCTAATGTTATTTCTGTTTGCATGTCAGCTAATTTTTTTTGAACCAACTGTTTTGCAGCAAGAGGTGTGCCGAACTGAATTCTGTCTAATGTATATTGACGAGCAGCATGCCAGCAAAATTCGGCCGCACCCATAGCACCCCATGCAATACCATATCTTGCCATGTTTAAACAAGAAAATGGCCCTCTAAAACTTTGAGCTAGGGGAAGAACATGGTCATCTGGAATAAAGACATCAGACATAAAAATTTGACCAGTAGTCGATGCCCTGAGTGCAAATTTACCTTCCAAGACCTTGGTATCTAAGCCTTTGAAGTCCTTCCTAGCTATAAAACCTCTTAATACACCTTGCTCATCTTTTGCCCAAATAACAAAAACATCAGCTACGGGTGCATTTGTTATCCATGTCTTAGACCCATTTAATTTATAGCCACCTTCAACTTTTTTTGCATTTGAAGCCATGCTTCCAGGGTCAGAACCAGCATCAGGCTCGGTTAAACCAAAGCATCCAATTAAATTCCCAGCTGCCATCTCTGGCAAAAGATCTTCTTTCTGCTCCTCCGATCCAAACTGGTATATGGCATACATTGCCAATGAAGATTGAACGCTGAATGCAGATCGATAGCTAGAATCTATTCTTTCAATTTCACGAGTAATCAACCCATAAGAAACATAACCAACCCCAGCACAGCCATAGCCTTTAATAGTCGCACCCAAAATGCCGAGCTCACCCATTTCTTTATATATTTCAGGGTGAAAAATCTCATTTCTATTGGCTTCTAAAATACGAGGCATTAGGGATTTATTACAATACTCGCGAACATTGTCACGAATCATTCTTTCTTCTTCAGTTAATTGGCTATCAAGCCTTAGTATGTCTTCCCAGTTATTGTCCATAATTTTTACAAAAAAAAGCCTCGGGAGATACCGAGGCTTTTATTATATTCTATTATTAGAATTTGTAGTGTATATCCAATCCAACAGTTCTTGGAGCGTTAAAGTAACTCAAGGTCAATTGACCAAAAGCTGGCCCAAATGGTATTGCACTCATTCTGTGATAATCATTATTAAGATTCTTAATCCAAAAGTTCAGCTGCATATTTTCCATAGGCTCGGTTAGTAGCCTAAAATCAGTTGTGCCTCTTGAAGCAAGATTAGTGAGCGCAGCTCTTGGATCTTTTGAGTTATAAGGGAAAGTTGGGTGCTCTCCGATTCTGCTATGATCTAAGCGCATACGATAGTTACCATAATCTTTTTCTAGTGAAACATATAAAGTTGTTTCGGGAGAATAAGGAACCTGCTCAAGAAGAAAACCATCACTTGCAACTTTATTCCCAGTGAATTCAGAGTCAAGGGTGCTTAAATTCACCATAAGTCTGGTTGTATCATTAATAAGAGTTGTTGTTTCAATCTCAAGACCAGATATATCTGCAGAATTATTGATAACTTCTGAAGCCGCAGCAGCATCTGCAGTAAAGTATGAAATTTGCATGTCTTCATGCTCGTTATCAAAATAAGCAACGTTCATCATCATTCTGTTATCAAAATACTTACCCTTCAAACCAAACTCAGTTGATGTAATAGTCTCGGGTGCATATGGAGTAGCAGCAGCAAATGGATTCGAGCTCTCAGCATTAAAACCGCCAGCCTTAAACCCATCAGCTACTTTGAAATACAAATTAGTATTTTCGCTGTAATCATGCGAGATAATGAAAGTACCGGTGGTGTCATCAAAACTTCCGCTGCCGTTAGCAGAAATTATGCCAACATACTCTTTAAAGCCAACCTTATCCTCTTCAGTTGTTCTAGCACCAACAGTCAAGTCCCACTTGTCGGCTATAGCCCATGTGATCTGACCAAAAAATGCTTCTGAGTCTCCGCTACCTGAATAATTCTGAGCAAAAACTTGGCCTCCACCGAAGAATGATTGTGGATTAGCTGTAAAAGCATCATCCTTAAGGCTGTAATATCCAAAAACATACTCCATATTGTCTGTAGAGCCACTTAACTGAACCTCCAGAGACTCAGCATCGTAACGAGTATGTCTTTCAGTATCAGCAATAGGGAATGGCCCACCATCAAGATCCAGTCGATCATCCCAGTGAGTTTTTCGCTTAGCCCAAATTACTTTTAATTCTCCAAGACTCATGTCATGTGAAATTGTAAAACTAGTCCCTTCAACCACTGAAAGCTCATATGTAGGAGTGTTTATATGCGCAACCCCCTGGCGAGAATCATTCTGAAAGAGCTCGATAGGCCAAAGCTTTAAGCCTCCTGTTAAAGCTGATGCGCCAACACCAAATGCACTACTCCAATTTGGAATTGTATTAGTAAGCTGTGCAAATGGAGGAATGTTATCTTGATCAGTCTGATCTAATGTCAGATTAAAACTTGTCTTGTCACCCTCATATGCAACAGTAAATTTATATCCCTTTGAATCAATTGTATTTAACTCAAGATGATCAGCAACAGTGTTTGGAACTACACCCTGTGCCGCTTGATATGGGGAAGCATCATTGGTTACGTACCCACCTCTTTTTTTGTTATTCAATATAACTTTAGTAAATATATTTTCTCCTATCTCATAATCTGCAATAAGCTGACTTTGCCTAAGGCCATAATTGCCTAGGGTAACTTTTGCAGACATTCCCTCTCCTGAAGGCTTTTTACTGATCAAATTAATTGCGCCGCCAAGGGTGTTCCTGCCGTAAAGCGTCCCTTGCGGACCTCTTAAAATTTCGACTCTTTCTAAATCAACTACATCAAAAATTGAGCCTTGCCCTTTACCTAAATAGACCCCATCCAAATACATTCCAACAGTGGGTTCCCATGTGATTGCAGGGTTAATAGTTGTGCCTCCACGCATGGCAATGGTAGCAGCGGTATTATTTGAAGGAGTATTAATTATATGCACGTTAGGTGCCATTCCAGCCAAGTCAACCACGTTTGCAAGATCTAAATCATCAATTGTCGACTCAGTAATAGCAGTTATAGCTATCGGCGTGTCCTGAAGATTCTCTTCTTTCTTTTGAGCTGTTACAACAACTTCTTCTAAAACTCCGGCAGACTGTGCATTAATATTTAGCGCAAATGCTAAAGGCAGCACCATAAAAATATATTTAAAGTTACTCATAAGATTTCCCCATTAAAATAAGCAATTAAACCTAATTATCGCAAAAAAGGTTCAAATTTGCATCTTTGATAGATTCTAAGCAAAAAAAAAACTTGCAAAAACCATCAAATTCAGTCAATACCCTCTATTCTAATGATCCCAAATCTTGGCGATGAGTATCTAATATTTTCAGTGTTAAGAGTTGAAGAGACAATATCAATCATTTTATTACTATTTCCACAAATAATTATCAACGGGAGGAGATCCTGATGCTGATAAATAAAATTAATGACAGATTGCTCCACGTCAATATGCTTTAATCCATGTAAATCTAGGTGTGTGATGCCTCTTTCTTCGAAGGTAGTCATTAATGAATGGTTTAGATTTAAATCTAGGAAGCTATTCGATTGATCAATCTAAATTGGTATTAACAGTCATAACATCCATTCGTCTTGCGTTATGGTGATTGTAGTCATAAACAATTTCACTTCCGAGAGTGAGGTCGGGAAATCTTTTAAATAACTCTTTTAACATGACCTCAGTTTGAGAACGAACTAATGTAACTCCAATACAGTAATGTGGTCCCTGACCAAAAGATATGCTTTTATCATGATCTCTTTGAATATCAAATTTGCGGGGATCATTGTAGATTGATGAATCCATTCCGGCTGTACTTGTTATTAGTTGAACCATTTGACCTTTTTTTACATGGTTGCCATTTATTTCTAGATCTTCTGAGGCATATCTTGCTAAACCAGTTTTACCTGATGACTCGTATCGCAAAGTTTCAGATATGGCTCCCTGAACAAGACCTGGATCAGCCTTAAGTAATTCAAACTGATCTGGGTGCTGTAATAAATTTTTAATCAAGTAACTATGGAGATCAACTGCTGTGTCTGAGCCAGCTCCAAGAACTGCTCCAACCAACGCACACATTTCTAAGTTAGATAGTTTTGAACCCTGGTCCTCAGCAAGAATTAAAGTAGATAAGAAATCATCGCCAGGATTAGCCCTTCTTTCATCAATCAGCTCATTAAGCAGCGCGAGACCCTCCGGCACTCCCTTGATAGCTTCTTTCCTCTCTTCTGGAGTAAGCATAGGATTGATACCTCTCACAACTCCGTATGCTAAAGAGTCAAAAATAGGAAATTTATCTCTTGGAATTCCAACCAAACTTGCTATAGCTTGTGTAGGGACAATTTCTGCAATCTCTGCAGCGAAGTTGAATGAATTAGGTGAGCCTATCTCATCAAATCTTTCTTTAACTAAAACTGAAAATCTCTCTTTCATTTGCTCCATAATTCTTGGAGAGAATGCAGGAAGAGCTAATTTTCTCAACCTAAGATGATTCTTCCTATCAAGAAAAAATAGATTATTATTCATGAGTTTTTCAAAAGCATCCATCTCTTCAAGTGGTTTTTTTGGAGGTGCATATTCCCAAAGATTGAAATCTGTAGAAAGCCTGGTATCTAACAAACATTTAATAATGTTTGCATGACCAGTAATTAGCCAAGCTTGCCATGCATCAAATCGAGAAACTGGGTACTCTGCACAAAGTTTCTCTAAGGTAGGCACCGGATCATGTATAAATTCTTTTGAAGACGGATTGAAAAAATGATCTACGGTTTGAATGCTCATTTGATATTTAATTAAAAAATATTAGGATTTGGTAAATCACTACGAGATGTAATAGATTCAACTCGATCCTTGAAGGCTTGTTCACTTTTTTCATTTATGGGATTTATCCAGTATTTGCCCTCTTGGATTTGAGATAGGCAAAATGATGCAACTTCCTCAGGCTCAGTAGTTTCCATTTCTATCCCCATGGAACTCATCATCTCCAGCATGTCTTCAACAGATGAGATTGGGTGCTCTGGTGCATTTGGATCTCTGGCTAATTCTTCAGGACGGTTTCGTTCGGCTGAAAATAGCTTAGTTCTGACGGTATGTGGTCCAGGAAACAAAATAGAAACCTTTACATTTGAATCAGCTTGCTCAAGTTGAAGCTTCAAAACCTCTGTAATGCTTGAAACTGAAGCCTTGGAGGATGTGTAGATAGGAGTAGAAGGTAAATTTATAAATGCACCGTTACCAGAGCATGTATTAATGACTCTAGATTCTTCTCCATGAGCGAGCATCCTCGGAACAAATGCTTGAATGCCATGCAGAACTCCCATCACATTCACACCATATGCCCATTGCCAGTCATTTGGCTTAGTATCCCAAATTGGCAATAATTCTGCAGGCGCAACTCCAGCATTATTAAAAAGCAAATGAACTGGACCAAATTCTGTATCGCACCAGCTAGCAAGTTCTTGCATTGACTCTATATTGGAAACATCAGCAACCTTGCAGAAAACATCAAGAGATTGATTTGCAAGCAGTGCTGTTGAGTTTTCAAGGCTCTCCTGCTCTATGTCTGTTAGAACGACCTTTGCGCCCTGCTTTGCTAAAGCTTCGCCAATAGCAAAGCCAACTCCAGAGGCGCCACCAGTAACTACTGCTAGCTTGCCATTAAAATCTTTCATAATTAATCCTTAAGCGGAATCGTATCTAGAATGCATGAATGGGACATACGACATTGCATCTACTTCTTCCATTACAGATGCATTTGAAGAAGAGGTTCCCTCTTCCCAAACAAGAGAAACCACCTCTTTTACTGGAAGATCAATCACTGGATCAACTGGAGATTCTCTGAGAATGATCTCTCCATCAAGTTTTGTATGTACAGATTGTGTTCTGTGCATATTAATTTTTACCAGCAGAGGATTTTGATCAACTGCCTTATGTTGCTCGCAGGAAGGAAAAACTTTGAAGCAATATACATCATCAGTAAACGAGGATGTGTCTAGTGACTCAGTTGCTTTACCTTTCAGCTCTAAGTAGGTAATTCCGTGTCTTGTAACAGTTGCAACACAATCATCACCGTCTTTTGATGCGGTAACATCTGCTATTTTCTTTGGCTCACCATATGTCTCTCTTCCACCAACGACAACTCCTTCTGTCTCCATTGGCATTGTAATTTCATAAATACCCTCTTTGCCTTTGTACATACAATTTACTCCAAAGGTAGCAGCGCCAAAATCCATGCCTCCATTTAAATCGACGAAGACACGAGAAATAACTATTCTAACCATGGGATCAGCATGGGGCTCCAATGGAGCGGGAATTAATTGCTCAATAAGCCCAGGTTCAGTTTTGTACCAAGCTTTAATTGCGTGCATGTTTGCATCAAAAAATTCTAGGTTGTTTTCAGCAGCTTCAATTAACTGCTCCTGCGTTTTAACGAATCTAAGTTGTGTCATAATGTTTCTCTCCCATTGATTGCTTAATGATACATTTTCTAAAATATATTTAACAATAATATAACTCGTAATTAAATATGATGCATTTATGAAAAAATGTGTTGATTCAAATAATTAATAATGAAATCATGATTAATATGTATTTTTATAAATGAGTTTATGCCAATATAATTTGCGCTAATCATTAAATAAAGCAGGGAAGTAAATATGCCAAAACAAGAATTTCCATTTCCAATGCCAAACGGATGGTTTTGTATCACTAGAAGCCACGAACTTAAAGCTGGAGAGGTTCAGTCTTTAAAATTCTGCGAGAAAGAGGTAGTTGCTTTTAGAACTGAAAACGGTACACCAACTGTCTTGGATGCTTTTTGTCCCCACTTAGGAGCGCATTTAGGTGAAGGTGGCTGTGTACATGGCGAAACTATAGAATGCCCTTTTCATGCGTGGAGATGGAATGTTGATGGAACATGTGCAGAAATACCATATGCCAAAAATTTTCCTCCAAAAGCAAAGGACACAAAAATTTTTAACTATCCAGTGGTTGAAGTAAATGGCTTTATCTGGGCATGGCATCACTTACACAAAGAAGAACCAACATGGGAGGTTCCAGTAATAGAGGGCTTTAATGGTGATGACGATAAGTGGGGAAAAGTTTATCACTATGATTACAATATCAATACTGTGTTACAGGAAATTGCTGAAAATGACGTTGATCAGGCACATTTTCCAAAGGTGCATGGATCGCCTAGCCTGCCCGAGACTGAGGCAATCACTGAAGGAATATATAAAAAAACAATTGCAGAAACATTAATGGACCCGAGCAATGATAGTGTTTCAGAAGAACATAAAGTGAAAGATCATGGGATGTTTACAACCACATTTACTAGAGAGTCATGGGGTTTAGGAACAGTAGGATTAAAAATGATTAATCTCCCTCCTAGTGGTGGAGAATTTATTATGGTCAATGCATCATGCCCGGTTGATAATAATCACTCAATCCTGAGATGGTCGATGAGAGTTTCAAAAGATATTGAGGATGAGTTAGGAATGGCCATCATCGATGGAATCGCAAACGGTGTTTTGGATGACATGCCTATCTGGGATAACAAAAGTTATGTTGCAGATCCAATATTGTGTGACGGCGACGGGCCAATCAATAAATTTCGAAAATGGGTCAGTCAATTTTATTCTGAACCTCTTCAAAACTAATCTTTGGCAAAAGTACACTTTTTCTATTCGACAATGAATGCGGGCAAGTCAACTGCCCTGCTTCAGTCAAACTATAACTATCATGAGAGAGGCATGGAAACATTATTGTTTCTTCCTAAGATTGATGCGGACAGTAACGATGGAAAGATTCACTCTAGAATTGGGTTAACGGCTGATGCTCACTCCGTTGATGTCAATTTCAACTTCTTTAGTTTTGTTTCTCAAGAAAAAATGAAACGGGCTATAAGCTGCATCCTGATTGACGAAGTTCAATTTCTTTCAAAAGAGCAGGTAAGGCAAGTCTGTAAAATAAGTGATGAGTTAAACATTCCATCTATGTGTTACGGAATTAGAACTGATTTTCAGGGCAAGCTTTTTGAAGGAAGTTCAGAGCTACTTGCTCTTGCAGATAATTTAATTGAATTAAAAACTGTTTGCGACTGCGGCAGAAAAGCCATCATGGTTGTGCGTCTTGATGAAAATGGCAATGTGGTAAAAGATGGAGATCAAATTAAAATTGGTGGTAATGATACTTACAAGGTATTTTGCAGGAAACATTTTAGAGAATTAACCCAGCTTATTTAATTATCTTTTACCTCTTTCTAAGCTTTTTAAGTACTTATAAGATGGATCCTTATCATTTGCTGTTCCAACATTTGCTCCTTCAATCATTGGATGATTAAAATTGACTTGTGAAGGATCATTGACGTAAGCCCAATCCGCATCAACTGCTCTACTGGAGAATTTCCAGATTCCATTTCTCTTTTCATACTCATCAAAGTACCGTCCTCCAATCAGCACATCAAAATTCCCTGTGTCTCCAAGTACTTGATGGAAAGCAATAATGTAAGTTTCCCCTTCTGCTTTTTTACCCATCAATTTGATATTATGAGTGGTGACATTGTGATGCAAAATACCCATGGATTTTTTGTATCTCCGGAAGCATATCAATAAATTCCATTGCCTTGCCTTTAAAAAAAGAGCCGTGGTCATCATATGCATCCTCATGATAAAGCTCGCGCATTAATTCATGATCATGCCTATCAGCAGCCCTGCAATACAAATGAACAAGATCCCTAATAGATTCCTTATCAAGTATTTCTTGAATTTTGCTATCTACATCGCTCATACTAATTACC
>CABXFE010000016.1 GCA_902511425.1 uncultured SAR86 cluster bacterium | reverse complement strand
AGCTGAAATAGAGGAAGCTAACTCCAACTTCCTAAAGGCACTTGAGAAAGAACAAGATGAAGATAAGTTAACTCCCAAAGAAAAAGCAATTAATTTATTAGATGAAATTCTAGAAGAGCTAAAAACCTTTGGCGCAAACGGTAATATTCTCATAGATAAAGCTATCCAACTCAAAGACTCTCTTTTGAGCATATTAAAAATAGCATCTGATAAATCTGAAACATTGAAAGGTGAGTACTCAGTAAGAAAAACTAGGCTTGAAGAACAATTGTTGCAGCTTATAGAAAAGCAAAAAAATACTAAAACTGAAATGGAGAGCCTTGTAGTCAAAAAAGAATCAAAGCTCGCAGAATTAAATGAATTAAAAGGTAAAAAAGTTTCAGTTGAGGAACAAGTAAGAGATATAGAGAAGAAAAAATCTACAGCTGTTATTGACCTGAGGTCCCTAGAAACTAATGTTAATAATCTTAGACTAGATTTAAGAACTTATGAGGTCAATCTAGATAACGCTTCTACGATTTTGGAAAAAGCAGCCATCAATATTCATGAGATAGATCCCCAAAAATATGCTTCAATGGATTTATCTGAATTAGAGGACTCACTTTCAGAAATTCAAAGCACAATTTCATCATTGGGATCCATTAACCTTGCTGCCCCTGATGAATATTTATCAAGACAGAACAACCTATCTAAATTATTAGAAGATACGAGAGAGAAAAAAATACATGCTGAAAAAGATCTCTCTGATTTAATTCAACGTAGCTCAAATGCTGAAGCTGAATTAAATTCGATTAAACAAAAGCAATCTAGAGTTGATGAGTCAATTAGAGAGTCTGAAAATAAAAAATCAGTTGCAGAGTTAGATCTTCGTGCTCTTGAGGAGAAATCTAATAATATCAAGCTTGATCTTCGAACTTTTGAAGTGAATCTTGAAAATGCTGCCGCAGATTTAATCAAAGCAGGCCTTTCAATTGAAACAATAAATCCAGATGAATATGCAGATTTAAATATTCATGAACTTGAAAAATCTCTTGAAAGTACTCAATCTAAAATTTTGTCTCTTGGGGCTATAAATCTTGCTGCGCCTGAGGAAATTGCTGAAGAATCAAAGAGGATGGAAGAGCTAGATGTTCAATTAGAAGATTTAAATGAAGCCATGGATAAACTTCAAGGAGCAATTAAAAAGATAGATGCTGAATCAAAGACTAAATTTGATGAAAGTTTCAATGCAGTAAATAAAAAAATTCAAGAGATATTCCCAAAACTCTTTGGAGGAGGGAAAGCATCATTGGAGTTAATTGATGGAGATACTTTGAACTCAGGGATTACCCTTGCTGCTCAGCCTCCCGGCAAAAAAAATGCAACCATCTCACAACTTTCAGGGGGAGAAAAAGCCATGACTGCTCTCTCCTTGGTTTTTGCATTATTTGAATTAAATCCAGCTCCATTCTGTATGCTAGATGAGGTAGACGCTCCATTAGATGATTTAAATGCTACTAGATTTGTGGCAATGGTTGAGGAAATGTCTGACAGAGTGCAGTTTATATTTATTACCCATAATAAAATCTCGATGGAGAAAAGTGATCATTTAATGGGAGTAACAATGCAGGAGGCAGGCGTTTCTCGAGTGGTTTCAGTTGATGTAAAAGAAGCCCTCAAGTTAGCCGCCTCATAGAATGCTTAGCAATTTTCAAATTTTCTTAGTTGCTGGGGCCACACTTCTTTTTTTGGTTATTTTATATCTTTTTTTTCGTCCATTATTTACCCGTAAGTTAATTCAAAACTCTTTTGAGGATTCTAAAACAATGCTTTTTGGAGAGGATTTAGAGCAAGGGACCTTGGAATTTGACGAGGATGGCGATAGAGCTCAAGAGCAGGAATTAATTATTTTAAACTTAGTGTCCATGGACAAATCAAACTTTGATATGAATCAAGTTCTAACCTTATTAAAAAACTTAGATACGAAATATATGAATGGTTTTTTTAGTCACAGAGATTTAGGTGGAAGAGAGGTCTTCAGGGTTGCCAGTGGAATAAACCCAGGTTTTCTTGAGTCAGACACAAAAACACATGTTCTTTTAATGGCACTAGATTTACACCTAGTTAGCGATCCCTTGAAAGCATTTGAATTAATGCTTGAAACTGCATCAAGTATTTCAGAAAAATTGCATGCTAGTATTTGTGATTCAGCTAGAGCTCCATTAACAAAGCAAATGATCGAACATTTAAATTCACGGGCGCAAGAAATAAATCATTTGAAATCCATGAAAAATATTTCTTTAAAATGAATAAGTTAAATGAAAGATATATTCAAATTCAAAAAATCATTCGCTCGCATGACTACAAGTACTATATCCTTGATGACCCATCCATAACTGATCATGAATACGATGAGTTATTAAAAGAGTTAAATCAGATAGAGTCAGAACATCCAGATTGGATAACTTCTGAATCCCCATCCCAGAGGGTAGGGATTAAACCTGAACAAGATTTTGCAACTTTTAAACACTTTCAACAAATGCTTTCTTTGGCAAATGCGTTTAATGAAGAGGACTTAAAAAATTTTCACGATCGAATTTTAAAAAATCTAGGTACTAATGAGCAAATAGAATATTTTTGTGAACCCAAAATGGATGGCGCAGCAGTTTCATTGATTTATGAAAAGGGCATTCTTACAAAAGGAGTCACAAGGGGCGATGGAACTATTGGAGAAGACATCACTTCAAATATAAGAACTGTTAGATCGATACCACTTATTCTAAAGGACTCAGACATTCCTTTTCCAGATTTATTAGAAGTAAGAGGCGAGATATTTATCAAGAAACCTGATTTCGATACTTTAAATCTTAAAGCACAAAAAAATGATGAGAAAGTATTTGCCAATCCGAGAAACGCAGCTGCTGGAAGTCTAAGGCAATTAGATCCAGCTGTTACTAGCTTAAGACCACTAGCTTTTTATGCTCATGGCATTGGATTATGTAAGGGAAAAGAATTTGTTAATTTGCAGGAAATATTTTCAGTCTTTTCATCATGGGGACTACCCATAAATAATTTAAATAAACTAGCAACCTCTATTGACGAGTGTTTTCAGTATTTTAAAGATATAGCGTCTTCCAGAAGCGCTATATCTTTTGAAATTGATGGAGTTGTATTCAAGGTAAATGAGCTGTCTATACAAAAGCAGCTTGGTGAAATAGCACGATCACCTCGATGGGCTATTGCTCACAAATTCCCAGCCGAAGAAGCTCATACAGAGATTGAAAATATAGATTTTCAAGTTGGAAGAACTGGAATTTTGACGCCTGTTGCAAAACTTAAGACGGTTAATGTGGGTGGGGTAAACGTTAGTAATTGCACTTTGCATAATCTTGATGAGCTTAAAAGATTGGATCCTAGGGTTGGAGATGGAGCTGTAATTAAACGAGCAGGGGATGTCATACCTAAAATGGTACGTGTTATCCCAAAAAAGAAAAATCGAGCAAATGCAGTGGAGGCACCTCAAAAATGCCCATCTTGCTTTTCAGATGTTGTCTTTAACTATCAATCCGAATGGACGATCATGGATACGGATAAATCAAAGCCTGTTAAGAAGTTTGCAAGCATTTACGAAGCACAAAAATACTTAGAAAAAACTCATTCACCTGATTTCAATATAATGGAAGAACGATTAGAGACTCCCTTTATCAAGTGTTCGGGTGGAAATAGATGCCCTGAAATTTTTCAAGGTAAATTTACACATTTCGTTTCAAGAAAGGCAATGGATATTGATGGCCTCGGCCAAGAAATATTATCAGCCTTGATAAATAACGATTATATAAAAGATTTTGCTGATATATATGTACTTCAAGAGCATCGAGAAGAGCTTGAGCAAATGGAGAGGTTTGGGAAAAAGTCTGTTGATAATTTAGTTCAATCAATAGCTAAGTCAGCATCAGTTGAGCTATATAAGTTAGTTTTTTCCCTCGGCATCGAAGAAGTCGGTGAAACCACTGCACGAAATTTAGCCAACACCTTTGGGAGCATGGAGGCTATACAAAGATCCTCTTTTGATGATTTGATTGCTGTTCAAGATATAGGACCAAGAGTAGCTGCAAAAATTACAGATTATTTTTGTGATGCAGAAAATTCAGCATCACTAGAAAAGCTGCTTCCATGTCTAACCATCATAAATCCAGATATCAACACTATGAAAGAGGGCATTAAATTCTCTGGTTTACAGATTGCTATCACTGGGAAAATTTCTTTAATGTCTCGCGATGAACTTAAAAACTTATTGATGTCAGAGGGTGCAAAAGTAACAAGCTCAATTTCTAAAAATACAGATTATTTGATTGCTGGTGAAAATGCTGGCTCAAAACTTGAAAAAGCAAAAACCCTAGGTGTTAGAATTGTGGATGCAGATAACATAAATACTTTTGTAGATGATCCAAAAAAATTCTTTTAGCCTTCCCATAGTGCTCGCTCTGACTCTCTCTGCATGCGTAAGCTCGCCTCCAGAAAAACCTGATAATATTTGCGAAATTTTTCAAGAAAAAAGAAGCTGGTATAAAGCAGCTATAAGATCAGAAAAAAGATGGAAATTGCCTCCCTATGTTCTTATGGCTTTTATTCATCAAGAATCAAGTTTTCAAGCTAAGATTAAGCCAGAGAGAAAAAAGCTATTAGGAGTTATCCCTTGGCTTAGACCATCATCATCTGTTGGCTATTCGCAAGCCTTAAAAAATACCTGGCAAGACTATAAGAATGAAACAGGAAATTCTAGAGCCAGTAGAACTGACTTCGGTGATTCAGCAGATTTTGTAGGGTGGTATGCAAGCAAAGGTTTTTATCAAGGTTTTTCACCAACTGATGCTCGATCACTTTATCTTGCATATCATGAGGGTTATACCGGATTTAAAAAGAAAACCTACAGAAAAAAACAATGGCTGATAAGGGTTGCTGATAGAGTCCAAGCAAGATCTACTATGTACCAAAAGCAATACTGGGGATGCGCAAAAGAACTTAAGAAAAAAAGATTTTTCTTTTTTTAGGCTTACACTTCCTTTAAGGATAGCCCCAGAGATACTGCTTCCTCTCTATAGGCTTCTCCAGCAAGAATAGATTTCTTAGAATCTTTAGTAAGGTATTTCTCGCTTACCTTAATTAGATCTTCAATCGTGCAATTAATAACTCGTTGTCTCATCTCAAGTCGTTCTTTAGTCGAGATACCCTCAAGATTAAAATTAAAATCATTTTTTGCTTCACCAACTGGTGAAAGAGGTTTATCAATAGATGATACAACTCCCAAAATTGCTTCTTCGAGATGTTGATCAGTAATTGATATTTTTGACCATTCTATTGCTTCTTTAAATGCAGCAAATGTTTCTGAGCATTTAGGATCTCGGTAAGAAAAGAATTTAAAGGTATTGGTTGAAGTATCATTTGTTGCGCCCGCGCCATAAGCTCCTCCCTTCTCACGAATTGCGGTATGCAAAAATCCATTCCTTAGCACAGCGGCCAATACAGATAGAGCTGGTGCATCATTATGCTCTCTTGGAACACCTTGAAATGCTTCAGAGCAGTAGCATACTTGCGATCCCGTGATCCACGCAATTTGCTCATTTTTTGGGTTTACTAAAGACTGTTCCGGCTCATATTCAATCTTTTCAAATTTCAAAGATTTCTCTTTTAGAGCTTTCGGAGAACAAGCAGTAAAAATTTCGAATGGATTATGCGAAACTTTTAAATGAATACTCTTTAAGATATTAACTAATTCTGCAGTATCAGCAACTTCTTTAATATTTGATATAGCTGCTTTAGATTGGTTCAGCATCTGCAATCCAGACATTTGAAATGCTGTTGCAGACAGGGTATTGAGGCTGCTGGAAGCAGAATTCATGGCTAGAATGTGACCATTTTGATTTAATGATTCTTCGTTTCTAGCAACAAAAATATTAAATAAATCTAACAGCCTGCTTTCTTCATCAAACCTAGCGTTTTTTAGAGTGTTAAATACAAGCTTTTCCATTGCTTCAAAGTTTTCTTCAAGGGATTTAGAGGAAATGCTGAGGAAGAGTTTTCCTGATGCTTCCTCACCATTTGTTTGAAGTTTGAAGGAAGCATTTATGCCTCCTGTAATGCTTGATTGCAATGATTGAATCTCTTCATAGGAATTTTCTTTAAGACCAACTTCAGTCAATATAAATGTGTACAAAGAGGAGAATAGCAATTCTTTAGAAGTGAGATTTTTGCATGGAAATAAAAAATCAGAGTACATCAAGCCATTAGTTCCCACTTCATAAACTGATCTGTTATTTTCATAAAAGGATATCTCTGCGTAATCACGTTTTAAAGGAATATCTTGTTTTGTAACCTTCGGCAGAATTTCAACATCATCGACAGCATCTTGGCGCTCCTTCAATTCTTTCGCAAGATTATTAATTTGCTCTATATCTTGGTTAGTTAGCGCCTCTTCTTTACTTTTTAATGTTGATGCAAAGAAATTTTCTAATTTTTCGTTAAATTTTGGATCTGGTTTTAACTCATAATTAAGTCTGTGCTGATTGTTTATCAAGCTAGATGATATCAACTCTTCTATATATCCTTTTTTAGATATTAACTTTTTCAGTTTTGTAAAGTTTGCATCCAGATCTAACATTGAGATAGGGTCATCATGGTGTATACAGGCATTCATACATCCCAGCATTAATTGCAATCCATAAGGCATACCACCACCAGATACTTCTCTTTGACCAATTTCTAATTGATGAAGCGAGGAATTGATTAAGCTTTCAGGCACACCATCGATCACAAGATTCTTTAGAGTGCTCAGAATTAATTCTTCAACCTCATCAGCCTTATCCTTTTCGACTCCCTCTAAGCCAGCCATAAATACTATCTCTTTATTGCTGGGCTCAATACCCAAGAACGGAGAAGGCGACTTTCCAATTTTTGAAAGCTCTAAAGCTTTTCTAAGAGGTGATGCAGAATTATCAAGTAAAATGTTTGATAGAAAATATTTTTCTAATAAATTTAGTGGGTCATGACTATCACCAAGTAACCAGCTGATCACAACGTGATGATTTGATTCGTCACCAGGAAGTGGTTGATATGTGCCGCTAGCTCTAACTGGACTTGTAAATATTTTTGCCGGCTTGATCGTTAGTTGCTCTGGGGCAGGCGAGAATTTTTGGAAAACATTCTCTTCTAGATGATTGTGAACCTCATCTATAGATACATTACCAAAAGTAAAAAAAGTTGCGTTACTCGGATGATAGTGTTTTTGATGGAAGGCAACCAAATCAGCGTGCGTTAAATCAATAATTTTTTCAGGATCTCCACCGCTATTATGGTGATAAGTAGTTTCTTCAAAAAGATATTTAGACATTCCATGCCAAAGCTGATCTGTTGGAGAGCTCATAGCCCCTTTCATCTCATTAAAGACTACTCCTTTTATTTCTAAATTATTCTCACTATCAATTTCTAGTCGATGACCTTCTTGAGAAAAATCAAGTGGATCTAATCTAGGAAAAAAAGCTGAATCAACATAAACATCTAATAAATTATTAAAATCTTTGTTATTTTGAGTTGCAAATGGATATGCAGTCCAGTCACTCGATGTAAATGCATTCATAAACGAGTTAAGTGATCGTCTAATCATCATAAAAAACGGATCCCGAACTGGGTATTTTTTAGAGCCGCACAAGGATGTATGTTCTAGGATGTGAGCCACTCCCGTAGAATCTTCCGGAATGGTGCGAAAGGCAACCATAAAAACTTTTTCATCATTATCAGCATCTAGATGAATATGTTGAGTATTAAATTTGGAATGTTGATAAACTTGAGCATTCACATCCAATAATTTAATTTTTTTAGATTCTTTTAGTTGAAACATGGTTTATAAATAAAATAAATGCATTATATTAGTCATATTATTGAAAGATTACTATTCCCTATGACACTTAAAAGAAACTTTTTAATATTCACCATTATTAGCTTTATTTCGGCTTGTACATCTACACCATTTACAGAGTTAAATAGTCGAGATAATTTCCAGTTGGAAGAAAAAACAAGTTTTAAAATTCAATTGAACAAAGAATCGTTGCCGGTTGAGATGGATCCAATTTTAATTGAAAATCTTGGTGATGCAGCTAAAGAATATTTAGAAGGAGTAGGGCATCAATCCTCTCAAGATGCCTCCATTATTGTAGATGTGAGCGTTACAACAAAAGATAAAATTAAATATGATGATTTTCGTTTTTATGGCTATCCAATGTATAGAAATTATCTGTATGAGCCAGAAAGAATCAACTCTGTCCCAGAGTTCTTTTTACGAATATCTGTCAGGGATAAAGATTTAGATAAAACTCTTTGGACTGGGCTAACTAAATGGCGAAAGGGATCAAGCTATGCTCCAACCGACATGTCCTCTGCAGAAATGTTGGTGGAAAATCTACTAGTTAATCTTTAAATCTTAGCGGGTCTATAGCTAAGGCTATCCCAGAAGATATTGGGCTTGGAGAGTTGTTTATCAGAGATGCAATATAATCTCCCAGCAAAGGTCCCAAGCTAAAGCCTCTTGAGCCTAAACTTCCAATGGCATATATATTTTCTTCTACCTTTCCTGCTAGGGGTAATCTATCCTTGCTTCCAACTCTAAGATTCGCCGTCATTAGCATATTTTCTGCACCTGCAAGCTCGATATTAAAGTTTTTATTCGTTCTCTCAATTAACTCATACCCAGCTTCATAACAAATATCAATATTTTCAAATTCTCGCTCATGCGTAGAACCAATCCAAGTTACCCCATTAACCTCGGGTAAAATATAACCAGCCGAGTTGAGTGGAAGATCCAAATTAATTTGCTGGCCACCTTTTAAACCAATTAATTGGCC
Organism: uncultured SAR86 cluster bacterium; assembly: GCA_902511425.1. Taxonomy (GTDB): domain Bacteria; phylum Pseudomonadota; class Gammaproteobacteria; order Magnimaribacterales; family D2472; genus D2472. Next base: position 22,947 of record CABXFE010000016.1, on the reverse strand, counting down.
TTTTGAAATTTTTGTACCAAACAAATATTGTTCTAAACCTGGACCATTCGCGATAACCAATTCATCAAAATCAGATCTTTTTTCTTGATTAGAAAAATGAATATCTATCTTAGATTTATCTTTAAGCCAATTATCAAAGCGATGATTGTAGAAAATTTTAATATTTTGATGAGCAATTAATTCTTTGCAAATTAATTTTGGAAATAAGTACCCACCTTTTTTTACCAACAGACCATGAGACTGAAATCCGTATAATTTTTTCATTTTTTTTGTATCAATAATTTCAAATAGATCATTTCGATTTAAATGCTTCATCTCTTCTATCCACTGAGCTTGATAATCATTTGAATGAGAGAATAAAAGACCAGTTTGCATGTAGGCATTAGGCATTTGAGAATATAATTTCTCAGCAAAAAAATAACTTTGCGCAGTTAGAAATGAATATGGTGAGTTGTTACTTGAAAATCTTGGATACAATGCAGCAACAGGATTCCCAGAAGCTCCAGCAGCAATATCATCTGCAGACTCAAATATTTCTACATTCGCCCCATTTTGCGCAGCTGCAAAAGCTACTGAGCTTGCAGCAATGCCGCTCCCAATAATACCTATTTTTTTCTTTTTACTACTTCCAGTATTTGTATCTGAATTATCTGAAGAGCTTGATCCAATAAGCTTATGACGCTTTCTTCCATAGCCTTTAACTTTCTCAACTTCAAAACCAAATTTTTTTAATCCTCTTCTAACAAAACCTGCCGAAGTAAAAGTTCCAAAGGTTGCATCTTTTGTAGATAAAAATTTTATATATTGAAAAACTGAATTACTCCACATAGATTTGTTTTTGCGCGGATCAAACCCATCAAGATACCAAGCATTAATCTGATTATTTTTAAACCCCAGAAGATTTTGCAAACCTAATTCAACATCGTTTTGGATGAGTGTTAGTCTAATTTTTAGAGAGGGAAAAAAAATTCTCTGACTATCATTATGATAGGAATCGTAACTTTGTAGAAAAATATTACATATTTCCTGAAGCTCAGGAAAATTATCTACGATCTTTAGTATCTGCGCTTTAGTTGGCAGCGCTTCATCAATTGCAAGATATTCCAATATATGAGAATTTAAATTTTTATTATTTTCAAACCAAAATTTTGCAGTCGCTAAAAAATTCAGACCAAATCCAAACCCTAATTCACCGATATGGATTGGGAAATCATTTTTAATTCTTGCTAAAAGCTGATTGGGCTCAATAAAAATATTTGTAATTTCTGCGACCGCATCATCTTGAAAAAATCTATCTTGATATGCATTTGAGTAGGGAAGGCTATCTTTCCATGCAACTTCTTGGCACTTCTCTTCAAATGGATTTTCAAAACAGCTATGATGAATTGGCATTTAGGAGCGGCTTATGATCAAAATTAGTACTTTTATTCAGATATCTATTATATGCATTCTTTCATTGAGTTGCTCTAAAACTGATTCAGTCTCAAGCCCTATGATTGAAAAAACTTCAGAGGTAGAAAAACTTTTCAAACATTCAGAAGAGTTTACTCAAGCAATTTATTCGTATGAAAACGGTATTCATGCCGCGGTTGGTTATGGAATAGCTAACTCTTATTTAATCGAAGGAAATGGCCTTAATATTATTATTGATGCTACAGATAGCACTTTTCAGGCCGAGAAAGTTTACACAGAATTTAATGCAATTAACTCTAATCCTATAGCTGCAATTATTTATACTCATAACCATGGAGACCACACTCTAGGAGCAAAATATTTTGTTGATCAACAAGATGAAACTCCTCTGGTAATAGCTCATGATTCAACCGCAAAATCCGTTGAGAAAATCTTTGGAATATTAAATCCAATTATTTCATTGCGTTCCTCTAGAATGTTTGGAACTGCTCTTCCCGAGGAGGAGGTTGTTAATGTAGGTATCGGACCTTATTTGAGTGTTGGTAAAAGTGCTCCAGGATACGTTAAGCCAAATGTAACCTTTGACAATGAATTAAAATTAAACATCGCTGGAATTGCATTTGAATTCTTTCATGCGCCCGGAGAAACCGATGATCAAATTTTTGTTTGGTTACCAGAATATAAAGCTTTATTTCCAGGAGATAATATTTATAAAACTTTTCCGAACCTTTACACCATTAGAGGCACATCTCATAGAGATGTTAACGCGTGGATCAATAGCCTAGATATGATGCTAGAACTTGAACCAAAGCATATATTTCCAAGTCATACACTTCCTTTTTCTGGTGAGTCTGCACTTGATACATTAACGATTTATAGAGATGGCATTCAATTTATACATGATCAAACCATTAGATTAATGAACCAAGGAATGCATCCCGAAGAAATTATTGAAAACATAGACTTACCTGAAGCAGTTGCCTCTTCTCCCTACTTACAAGAGTTTTATGGCACAGTTCGCTGGTCAGTAAAAAGCATATTCAATGGTTATCTAGGTTGGTTCTCTGGAAATATTGCAGAGCTTGATCCCACTTCAACTTTTAAGAGGGCAAAATTTATATCCCAAATGGTTGGCGGCCCTGATGCATTATTTGCTGAGCTTGAAAAAGCAATTATTGATGAAGAAATGCAATGGGCTTTGGAGTTATCTGATCTTTTGTTAGCAATGGATCATCGAACATCAGAAGTTACAAGATATAGAGCTAAGGCAGCTCTTTATATCGGAACCATGGCCTCTAATCCAAATAAAAGGAATTATTTTTTAAGCGAAGCTCAAAGACTTTCTGGAGATCAAGAATCGATAAATATAATTCCACCTGAAGCATCTATGCTCGAACAGATTCCAATGGATATGTTTTTTGATGTTTTGAGGGTTAATCTTAATCCAGAAAAAGTTGATCCAAATGAAATTGTCACTGCTTGTTTTGAGTTTTCATCTGGCTTGTCTAAAGCTATGATTTTACGCAACCAAATTGCTCAAATAAAAGCAATTCTTCCTCAAGATTGCTCGGTTAATATTAAAACCGATGAGCAGACTTTAAAACAAGTTTTAGCAGGTGTTAAAAATCCAATCTTAGAAATTGCCAATGGCAACCTTATTGTAGATGAGGATGTGCGGTTCCTAAAACTCTTAACAGCGTTTACGCCTTAGTTGGAATATCCTTGAAGGCCAAGCCTTTGTCAGCTCTTGGGTCTTGAGGTAAGCCAAGAACTCTTTCAGCTATAACATTTCTTAGAATCTCATCTGTACCGCCAGCAATTCTAAGACCAGGAGCGCCTAACCAAGCACCTTGAAATGAGCTCACTCCATCATTTTCATCAATAAGCATTCCAGCCATATCCCCGGAATCAATTCCAAAATTACCAATTTCTTGAAGTTTATTTGCACTAACTATTTTTGTAATAGATGCCTCTGGACCAGGAGCTTCACCCTTTGAAAGAGCTGAAATAGTTCTAAATTTAGTATATTTAAGACCATTAGCTTCGCAGAACCAGTCAGCAAGCCTTTCTCTTACTGAGTCATTTTTAATTAACGCTTCTCCAGCGTCATCCTTTGATTTAGATAAAATTAATGCTTCTTCAATATCTGAGCCTTTAGCATCACCAACTGCTAATCTCTCATTCATTAGAGTGGTAATAGCAACTTTCCAGCCATCTCCAATTTCACCAAGCCTTTGTGAATCAGGAATCCTGACATCATCGAAGTAAACTTCATTAAATCCTGAGCCGCTGCCTGCTTGGCCTGTTATTTGTTTGATAGGCTTCACAGTGATGCCTGGTGATTTCATATCGACGAAAAAGAACGTCAGCCCCTTATGCTTTGCAACATCAGGATCATGACGAACAACTAAGATGCCGAAATCAGAGTAATGAGCGCCTGAAGTCCAAACTTTCTGACCATTAATTATCCAATCATCTCCATCTCTTTCAGCCTTACTTCTTAGACCCGCAACATCAGAGCCTGCTGCAGGCTCAGAGAAGAGCTGACACCAGATTTCTTTTCCTTCAGCCATAGGCGCAAGATATCTGTCTTTTTGCTCTTCAGATGCATATTGCATCATCACCGGGCCACACATACCAAGGCCAATCTCAAATATACCACCCGGCACGTTAAATTTTGCTTCTTCTTGTCCCCATATAATTCTTTCTATCGGAGAAGCTTCAATCCCTCCATATTCTTTCGGCCAATGTAACATTGCCCAACCAGCTTCATACTTCTTTTGTTGCCAGGTTTTAGCAACTTTGAGGTGATCCTCCAAAGAAGAAGCATTATGTCCATTGCTTTTACTTTCTTTGAGCTCAGCATTAGCCTCTAGCCATTCTCTGCATTTAGCTCTAAATTTAGCTTGTTCTGGTGTGTCGTTAAAATCCATAATTTATCCTTTTGCTAAAGTATTTGTTTTTTCTAAGTTTTTCACAAGTTTTTCCTTCCATGTTGCCTCAGATCCAAGTAACACCGAAAGAACCTTTGATCGTTTGTAAAATAAATGGCAATCGTATTCCCATGTAAATCCATTTCCGCCGTGGGTTTGAATATTCTCTTTTGAACACAATTGGAAGGCTTTAGTAGCACTTACTCTTGCAGTTGCTGCAGCAAGAGGTAGCTCAGCTGATTCTGAAGATAATGCCCATGCCCCATAATAACAATTTGATTTTGCAAGTGTTACGGCAATGTACATATCAGCAAGTTTATGTTTGATGGCTTGATAGGAACCAATTTGTCGTCCAAAAGCAAATCTCTCCATGGAATATGCTTTTGCCATATCCAATGCAGCTTGAGATCCTCCAACTTGCTCAAATGCAAATAATACTGCTGCTTGATCAAGTAGATGTTGGATGTATTGCCACCCCTTGCCTGATTCTCCAATTAATTTAGATGAGGCATTCTTAAACTCAACTTTAAAAAAGGCTCGAGAGGTATCAAGATTTTTTTGGGGAGTAACTGTTACTGAATCATCATTAAGGTCAACTAGCCTTAAATCCGTGCCAGCACTTGATTTAACTACTACAATCATCTGAGAGGCCATTCCGGCATCTGGGACAGCAATTTTTACGCCATTGATTTTTTCAGCTTCTACTGACACGTTTAGATTAGACTCTGTAGCTTGATGCATATCCTCAGCTATGCCATATGTGCCAACAATCTCTCCTGAAACTAGTTTTGGTAATAAATCGGATTTTATTTCTTCGCTACCAAACTTAATTATGGCTTCAGTGAAAAAATAAACAGATGATGAGAAGGGGACTGGTGCCAGAGATCTTCCTAGCTCTTCAGCAATTACACAAAGTTCTAAATGACCCAAACCTAAACCTTCATAGGCCTCAGGAACCCTAATGCCTGTCCAACCAAGCTCAACAATTTTTTTCCAAAGACTTGCATCACCTTCTAAGCCATCATCCATCACAGTGCGGGCGTTTGAAAGGCCACCTTCTTTATCAAAGAATTTTTTGGCTTCGTCTTGAAGAAACTTTTGATCGTCTGAAAAATCTAAATTCATAATATTGTTAAATAGTTTTTATTAAGGCTTATAATTTAACTTCATATTAGAACACATAATTTAATACAATTTAACATTCACAAATATGTAAGCTATGACAATGAAAATTTCAGCAACAAAAGACGGAGAATCAAACCTACAGCAAAACTCTCACGGCTTATTTTTAGGCATAGTTTTTGTGCTTTTATTGGTTGGTATTCTTGGGCTAACAATTTGGGTAAGCGAATTATCCAAATCTTCAGCCAAGGTTAATGAAACATTAGATTCAAGGCTTCAAATATTAGAAGAGCAATTGCAATTAGCGGATTCAACCTCAACTGAGTTCCTGTCAGATGTTAATTCTCAATTACAATTTTTAGATAAGGAAATTAGAAAGTTGTGGGATTTAAGCAACAAGAGAAATAAGGTCAATATTTCTAAACTTACGAGTACAAGTAAAAAACATTCTGAAGCTCTAAAAGAAATGGCACTGACCCAAACCAATGATCAAAAGAATATTAATGCTATAAAAAATCAATCAACGCAATTAAAAATTTTAATCGACGAAATTAGCTCATCAGCTAAAGAAAATAAAGCTGTGCTAAATAAAGTAGCTGAACTCAATAAATCAATTTTACTTTTGGAGGAAACAGTTCAAGCCTTTGACACCTACCGAAAACAGAACAATGAATTGCTCCAAGAAATGCAGTTGCAAATGTCAAACTTTAGGGTCGAAGAAAATATCACAAATTAATTTTTTTACTTTTTGGTAAAAAGTTTGGGATTTGCTAAAAAAGCAGGTATATTTTCATAAACATTCTTTCATTTGGAGGGGGAAACCATGAAGAAATTATTTAGCCTTGTTACATTAATTGCATTTACTGCTTTGCCGACAGCTACTTTTGCTCAAGATTCTGAGTTAGTGCTAGAAGAGGTCGTTGTTACCGCAACAAAAAGAGAAGAAAATGTTCAGGACATCGCACAAACAGTTAATGCTGTTACTGGCGCTCAACTTGATAACTATCAAATCAGAGATTTGAGTGAGTTAGCCCAGCTTGTTTCAGGAGTTCAATTTACTAAAATTGACCCAAGAAGACAGCAAATTACCATGAGAGGTCAAAAGTTAGACCCAGACGGAGGTAATGATTCCCCGATCCAAGGATATGTAGATGAGATTCCATTGAGGACTGGAGAAGTCTTCCTTCAAATGTACGATACTGAGAGAGTTGAAATCCTAAAGGGTGCTCAAGGTACTCTTCAGGGAGCAGTTAGCTCAGGTGGTGCGTTGCATATATATACTCGCTCTGCTCAAGTTGGTAGTGGTGAAAGAAATGGCTATGTAAAAACAACATGGGCTGACAATATGACCTCAATTGTTGAGGCTGCCAGTGATATGCATCTTTCTGATACTCTTTCATTGAGATTTGCTGGTGTTCAAAATAACAATGAAGGCACTCAAGTAAGAAATATCAGAACCTCTATTAATGAAGATCATAAATATGTATCTGGAAGGGTTAGTCTTTCATGGGAGCCTACAGATGCTTTATCTGTAAGATTTAAGTTTCAAAACATGGAGGTAGATTCTGTATACCCACAGCCTGTTGCTGGAAGCAATGGAACTCCTTCATACGCGCAAACTGTTGATGGTTATGTTGCTCAGTTAGCTCTATTTGAGTCCTTAGGTTTTGCGCCTCCAGGCACAGCCGCGCAAATGACTTTTTTAAACAGACCAAATTACAGCGATATTCCAAATGGTCTTAAGCCAGAAGACAGAGTCGCACTTCATTTCCAAACTCCAAAACAAAATACTACAGCTGAATTTCATAATTTAATGATCGATTATGATATGGGCAGCCATGCTTTGGCGTTAAGATTTTCTGATTCACAGAGTGATGCTCAGGGTTTAATTGATCGAGATTATGCTGGGGCATACGTATATGGGTATCCTCAGGAAGTTAGAACAAACACTGGTATTGAAACTTTTGAGATGAGATTGTCAAATCAAGACAATGACAAGCTTGAGTACACCGTCGGTGTTTTTTCTAGAGACTCTCAAACATATACCACTGCTGATCTAGATAGATCATTCTCTATCACAGAAGTAATGCCGGGTTTATACAAACCTCTTGCTGGTCCTGGTATGGCTTATAAATCACCAACGAATGTTTGTAATGCAATAAAAGAAAACCCATCAGCATTCTATGCAAGCATGAATGTGATAACTTGTATGGGCATTCCTGTTGATGCAAAAACTGAAGCTTACTTTGCAAATTTCAAATATAACATTTCTGAAAACACCTTTATCCAATTTGGATTCAGGGAGCAAGAGATCGACTTCTACACCCAACAGAATCTATATTTACCAAGAACTGCGCTGCTTGGTGTGGCTGACGGTGGAGGCATGACTGTTCCATTTGTTGCAGCAGACAATACAAGTCAAACTGCCGATTCAACAACTGGTGGATTTAAGGTTGGTCATTATTTAAATGAGGATCTTCTGTTATATGTTGCTTCTGAGTCAGGTTATAGAAGACCATCTATTACGATCACAAGTACTGCCATGAACCCAGCATTACTTCCTTTTGCAGAAGAAGAGTCTGATATGTTGGAGATGGGTCTGAAAGGAACTTTTATGGATGGAAGGTTGAGGATAAATGCAGCCTACTATGATGTAACTTTTGAAGGTTTCCAAACAAAATGGGATAACGTTATAGCAAGAGAATTTACTCGAAATGGCCCCGGAGGCTTGACGCAGGTTCAGGGAGGAATCTTCAATAATAATGACGCTTCTCTTTCTGGTATAGATATAGAATATGCATACGTTGTCAACGCTGACCTAACATTAGGTGGTAGCTACTCATCCACAGACAGTGAATATGATGATGGTTCAGTTAGATACACAAATGATGTTTCATATACTGGCATGTTAGCTCCAACTGCAGATGTCAGTGGCCAACGTCTTAATGATGATGCTGAGTCTTCTATGACATTTTATCTAGATCATTCAGTCCCAGCTTTCTTTGGCGGCGAAAGATATACTCGATATAACATCAGCTGGAGAGATAAAAGAACAAGCGCTATCAATCCTGATCTTGAGATCAAAGCTTTAGTTTTAGCTAATCTAATTGTTGGTTGGAGATCTGCTGATGATGTTTGGGATGCAAGTTTCTTTGTTAAAAAATGCATTTGATGATGTAGATATCTCAGATATTCAAAGTTATTTCTCTGACTATTCTGTGCCTGGCGGCAATCCGTTGCCTTCAAAGTTCTATTCAGCTAACACTAACATGGGTAGACAGCTAGGATTTCAATTAGCATATAATTTTTAAGATATTTTCTTAATCCTATTGAAAACGGCAACTTTAAGTTGCCGTTTTTTGTTTAATGAATAATAAAAAAATTAATTTCATTTACTCTTTGTTAATAGTGATTTCTTCTGGCTCACTGGCAAACGATATTCAGCATTACCCCAATGAAGACAGACTTCCCTGTAAAATTTTTGTCGAAGATAAAATGCCACTTTTTGGTGACTTACATGTTCATACAACATTATCATTAGATGCAAATACTCAAGGGACTTTAAATACTCCTGATGATGCTTATAGGTTTGCAAAAGGCAAACCGTTATTTTTGCAGCCTTATAATCAAGATGGCAGCAGTTCAAGAATATCAAAATTAAAAAGACCATTAGATTTTGCGGCTGTTACCGATCATGCTGAGCTGTTAGGAGAAGTTCGGATGTGCCTAGATTCTGAGAGCCCAAAATATAATGCTTTGATATGCAAGGCATATAGAAATTTTCCAAAGCTTTCATATTTTTATATGAATGCAAAAGCCAGTTTGGGTAAATCATTTAATATGTGTGGAGAATCACGCAGCGCTTGCCTAGATGTTGCACAAGGGCCATGGCAAGAAACGATAGAGGCAGCAGAAAATCATTATGATCGATCAGAAAACTGCCTTTTTACATCCTTTGTAGGCTACGAATGGACTGGAGCAAAATATTCTGGGAATAATCTTCACAGAAATATAATTTTTGAAAATTCTAATGTTCCTTTTCAGCCTATCAGCTTTTATGAAGCGCCGGTAAAAGAAGATTTGTGGAAGCAGCTTGACGGTGATTGCTCTGATGATTGCAACTATATAGTGATACCTCATAACTCCAATTTAAGTAATGGTTTTATGTTTGAAAAACCAAATCAAAATGAGCTTTATGTTCAAAGCATGAAAGAGCCATTGATAGAAATCTTTCAACATAAAGGCAGCTCCGAATGTCAATTAAATTCCTTGGATCCATTATGTAATTTTGAGCAGTTGCCTTATAAAGATTTTAGGTCAAAATTTCGAAATGATTTTTCACAAGCTCCAAAATCTAGTTTTGCTCGTGATGCATTGGGCGAGGGGATGCTAGTCAAAAATCAAACCAATATTAATCCATTTAAGTTTGGATTTATCGGAAGTACGGATACGCATTTGGGTACACCGGGAGCAGTTGATGAGGAGGTTTTTCAAGGTCATGGTGGCGCTGGAAAATCTTTTAGAGAATCTATCCCTGATGGATTACCAGATGACATTGAATTTAATCCTGGAGGTTTAGCGGTTGTGTGGTCCGAAGAAAATAGTAGAACCGCAATATTTAATGCGCTCAAACGAAAAGAGGTTTATGGAACTTCTGGTCCTAGATTTTTAGTAAGATTTTTTCTGGGTGATAATTTGGATGAAGATCTGTGCTCTCAATCAACTGCCATCTCAAGCTCTTATAAAAAGGGCGTACCTATGGGAGGCACCCTTAACTCTAATGATATATCCAAGGCAACGCTCTTTGTTTCTGCCAAAGCCGATCAACTAATGCCCGATCAATTTATTGAAAAAATTCAAGTGGTTAAAGGTGTGTTGCGAGAAGATCAAATCATAACTTCTGTTCATGATATCCAAAGTCAATCTTCAACTGATTTGAATCCAGAAACATGCGAGGTAGTTGGTACGGGAGTGCGTTCAATGTGCGCTGTATGGAGTGACCCAAATTTTAAGCAGGGTGACGAAGCCTATTATTATGTCAGGGTTATCGCTAATAAATCCTGTCGATGGTCTCAAAGTTTATGTGTTCAAAATCCTGAGTATTGCAAAGATCAAACAGAATTTGAAGTTCCTAAATTTATTCAAGAAAGAGCATGGACATCACCAATATGGCTTGAAAAAACACTGGATATTTGACACATGCTTAAAATTTATGTTCCATTAGGATATGAATAAATTAGCACTACAGTTATTTTTGGTTTTAGCTTTTATTCCTATTGCTATATTAATTAGCTCCATAATTATTACTTTAGCCCCTCTATACTGCTGGGGTCTTGCAATCAATGCATATCGATTTGGTAATACCAAAGAGCTATATTTCTGGTTAGCAATGGGCATAGTAGCTTTCTTCTTAGCATTATTTGTTCTGGGAGTTTTGTAGATGTTAAAAGCTTGTATAGTCTTCTCAGCGGCGTGCTTATTTGTTATTGGTTGTTATGTGATGTTTAAGCCAGATTTAAGTGATTTAGGCTTCATACCTGTTTTAGCTACTAATCCAGAAACTGCCTCTGAGTTTAGATCATTATTTGCAGGCTCATTCATTGCCTATGCATATCTTCTACTTCGTTTTGCTTTTTCATATAACACCATCTCTATTGCAATAAGTATTGCGTACATCATGGGGTTTATAGCGTTTGGCCGGATTGTCAGTTTTTTCTATGAGGGCTTTAATTCATTTGGGTTAATTGTTTTTTTTGGAGAAATATTTTTAATGCTGATTCTTATTTTTGCTCATCGAAAGAGAAAAAATGAAATTCCATATTTCTAGCATTTTCTGATTCAATAAAACTTCTTAACATTTCTTCATTCTGTAATATAATTCTTTTTCTTTCTGGGGATGTGGTGGAACTGGTAGACACGCTTGGCTTAGAACCAAGTGCCGAAAGGTGTGGGGGTTCGACTCCCTCCATCCCTACCAATTGATGTATATTTAGCTAGGCTTTGGTATATTGTGTCTATGAAAAAATTAGCCATACCACTGCTTTCACTCATTCTTGTAACTTCCTGTTCAAAATCAGACTCATACTCCATAAGAGCATTAAATGCAGACTCAGAAAATGAGTCATGGTTATTACATGGAAGAACCTATGATGAATCTAGATTTAGTCCACTAAATGATATTAATGACTCAAATGTTAAAGAGCTAGGATTGTCTTGGTCTTTTGAAACCGGAACTAACAGAGGTCATGAGACAACTCCAATTGTAGTTGATGGCATGATGTTCATTACTGCACCATGGAGTGTAGTTTTTGCTTTAGATGCAAAGACTGGTGAGCAAATTTGGTCATTCGATCCTGAGGCTGATAAGGCTTGGGCAAGAAATGCTTGTTGTGATGTTGTAAATAGAGGGGTTGCTGTTTGGGATGATCAAGTTGTTTTTGCCACCATTGACGGCCGTTTAATCTCACTCAATAAAAAATCTGGAGCTGTGAACTGGGATGTTTTAACAATCGATAAATCCAAGCCCTATACCATTACAGGAGCACCCAGAATCATTGATGGCAAAATTATTATAGGCAATGGCGGCGGTGAGTTTGGAGTCAGGGGCTATATTTCTGCATATGATATTGAGGATGGCTCGATGTTATGGAGGTTTTTTACTGTTCCTGGCAATCCTAATGAGCCTTTTGAGTCAGAAGCGTTAGCAAAAGCTGCTGAAACTTGGTCTGGGGGTAAGTGGTGGGAAATTGGTGGTGGAGGAACTGTATGGGACTCTATGGCTTATGATCCAGAATTAAATCTTTTGTATATAGGAACAGGGAATGGCTCTCCATGGAACAGGTATGTGCGCAGTCCAGGTGGTGGTGATAATTTGTATCTTTCATCAATTGTTGCAATTAATCCTGACAATGGAGAGTATGTTTGGCATTACCAAACTACTCCAGGAGATAGCTGGGACTATACTGCTACTCAGCACATGATTCTTGCAGATATGGATATTGATGGCGAGCAAAGAAAAGTTATTATGCAAGCTCCTAAAAATGGCTTTTTCTACGTAATCGATAGAACATCAGGCGAGTTTATTTCGGCTAATAATTTTGTACCTACAAACTGGGCCTCTCATGTTGACCCAGAAACTGGGAGACCAGTAGAGATCAAGGAAACTAATCATGAATTACAACCAGCCCTAACAACACCTGGGCCTCTAGGCGGCCACAATTGGCATCCAATGTCTTACAGCCCACAGACTGGATTGGTTTATATTCCAGCCCAAGAAACAATATTTATCTACTCCACAGATAATGAATTTGAATATAATCCAAATACATGGAATCTAGCCAATCAGATTGAAATGAGCTATCTACCAAAAGATCCGAATGAGCTAGCTATGGTAGATGCTGCCACGGTTGGTTATTTGCTGGCTTGGGATCCTAAAGAACAAAAAGAAGTTTGGCGAGCACAATACAAAAGACCATGGAGTGGCGGCGTTCTTTCGACTGATGGAAATCTAGTCTTTCAAGGAACCTCTGATGGGAGATTTATAGCCTATGCAGCAGATTCAGGTGATTTGCTCTGGAGTGTTGATACTGGGCAAGGGATTGTGGCACCTCCAATCACTTATAAGATTGATGGTAAGCAATATATTGCTGTTCAGGTTGGCTATGGCGGCGCCTATGCGCTTACTGGAGGGCTAGAATCACCAAATGAAAACCCATCCCGGGATGGCAGAATGATGATTTTTGAAATCGGTGGAACTCAACTTGAGGAGCCAGTTGCAACAATAGCTCAATTAAATCCAACTGTCTTTGAATTAAATGCAGACGCTTTAGTTATTGCTCGTGGTGAATATGAGTACCATGAACATTGTCAATTTTGTCATGGAGCAGGTGTTATTGGTGGGGGGGTTTTGCCTGATCTAAGGATGTTAGATGCGCAAGGTCATGCTTCTTTTCTAGGAAGCGTCTTAGGTGGAATTCATGGAAGTGGCATGGCTTCATTCAAGGATGTATTAAATGTAGAGCAAGCACAGCAAATTCACGAATACATTAAACAGCAGACTGTTTTAACTGGTTTAGCAACATCTGCAGAACAATAATATGTTTTTAAGGTACAGCTATATATGAAAAATTATGATTTTATTATTTTAGGAGCTGGCTCAGCTGGCTGCGTTTTAGCCAACAGGCTTAGCAAAGATCCAAATACAACAGTTTGCTTGATTGAGGCTGGTTCAAAGGATAATGATCCAAGATTGCATGTGCCTATTGGTTTTGCTTTTGGGATGACACAAAGTAAGTATAGTTGGTCTTTTGATACAGTTCCGCAAAAAGAATTTGAAAAAGTTTCAGTAACTGAACCTGAGTCGGTGGTAGTAGATTCTGCTGGCGGCACTCATAAAATGGCTAGCGAGATCGAAGAACACAGGAAGGGCTTTCAGCCCAGAGGTAAAACATTAGGTGGCTCAAGTTCAATCAATGCCATGTTATATGTTAGAGGCCATCGTTGGGATTATGATCACTGGTCCGAGCTTGGTAATGAAGGATGGTCATATGATGAGGTGTTGCCGTATTTCAAAAAAGCAGAGCACAATGAGATTCATAACAATGAATATCACGGTCAAAATGGCCCATTAAATGTATGCGATATAGCTCACCAGCCTGAATCATGCAAATCTTTTGTTGAGGCTGGATCAAAATTATTTAATTTCAACAACGATTTTAATGGAGCGGAGCAAGAAGGCTTTGGTTATTATCAAACCACTCAAATTAATGGAAAAAGGTGCAGTGCTGCTAAAGCTTACTTGGTTCCAATTCTAGACAGAGATAACCTTACAGTAATGACCGAAACCCAAGTAAATAAAATTGTGATTGAAGACAGTCATGCAAAAGGTGTTGAGTGTATTGATAGTGATAATAAATCCTTCACATTGCATGCTTCAAAAGAAGTAATTCTTTCTTCGGGAGCATTTGGATCTCCTCAAATACTTTTACGATCAGGAGTAGGACCAGCGAATGAAATCACTAGGCATGGTATCAATCATCTCGTAGACCTTCCAGGTGTTGGAAAAAATCTCCAAGATCACATTGACTACATTACGGTTCATAAGTACAACTCAATAAAATTAATTGGCTTTAGTTTAAAAAATATATTTTTTAAATATCCTTATGAGATTTTAAAATACCTATTTACGAAGACAGGTCTTTTTACTTCTACCATTGCAGAGGCAGGTGCTTTCATAAAAACACAGGATGAATTAGAGGCACCAAACATTCAATTTCATTATGCGCCTGCGATGATTGTTGATCATGGGAGAACGCTTCTCTGGGGCACAGGTATGAGTTGTCATTCATGCTTGCTTAGGCCTAAGTCTCATGGTGAGGTCACTCTTGCATCTGCAGATCCATTTGCAGACCCTCTAATTGATCCTAAATTTTTAAGCCATCCTGATGATATGAAGGATATGGTCGATGGCTATAAGATAATGATGAAAGTTCTCGGCAGTGAACCATTTAATAAATACATATCTGAACATACTCAAAGGCCTATAGATATAAATGATGACGCAGACATTGAACAAGCCATGCGTGAAAGTGCAGACACCGTATATCACCCTGTAGGTACATGCAAAATGGGAAATGATGAAATGTCGGTTGTTGATAGCAGGCTTAAAGCACGTAAGATGCATGGGTTAAGGGTGGTCGATGCGTCGATTATGCCAACAATCGTAGGAGGCAATACTAATGCTCCAACTATTATGATTGGAGAAAAAGCATCTGATATGATTCTCGAGGATTGGAATATCCATTAATCTGTTTAAGTATCCTAAAATCACTTTATATCGCTGATTATCCTGATGGTTTATAATGATTCATGGATAATAAATATGATATAGCCAAAGATTGGCTTCCAAGGTATACAGGAATGCCTGTTGACGACTTTGGAGATTACATTCTTCTAACTAACTTTCAAGATTACGTAGAGCAATTTGCTGATAGGTATAAATCTGATATTCAGGGTGAAAATAGACCCATGTCTTCATGTACTAATGAAGCTGGTTTGAGCATTATCAATTTCGGTATTGGCTCACCTAATGCTGCAACAATTATGGATTTGTTGGTTGCTAGGAAGCCAAAGGGCGTTCTATTTTTAGGAAAATGTGGAGGTTTGAAGGAAACATCCGAGATCGGTAATTTAATTCTGCCTATTGCGGCTATCAGAGGTGACGGAACATCGAATGACTATTTTCCTCCTGAAGTCCCTGCATTGCCATCATTTAAATTGCATAAATTTGTGTCTGACAAAATATTAGACGCAAAAACTGATTATCGAACAGGAGTTATCTACACAACCAATAGAAGGGTTTGGGAGCATGATAAATCTTTTTTAAAAAAACTTAAAAAGACTACAGCCATTGGGATAGATATGGAGGTCGCTACTATATTTATAGTTGGTCATTACAATGAAATTCCCCGCGGGGCTTTGCTTTTGGTTTCAGATGTTCCTGTTACACCTGATGGAGTTAAAACTGAAAAATCAGATAAAGCTGTTACCTCAAAATGGGCAAAACAACACCTTGAAATTGGAATCAATGCTATGACAGATTTAAAAAATAGCAGAGATAAGATAAAGCATTTTCGCTATTAATAAGCCTCATTGATAAATTTTTGAAAGTAGTCAAATATATCCTGTGTTGATAGATCCCTTGCTTTTCGCATAGTGTCGTTATCTTGTAAATTAATATTTCTACCTTTCCTGTCCATTATAAAAATTCTTGGAATTCCATCTCGAATATTTTTATCAAAAACATTAAATAATTCAGTATTAATTTCATAATCACCAACGTCGATATGTAAGATATTAGAATGCCTATCAAGATACTTTTTAATTAATTTAAGCTGCATCACTGCCTCAAGCAGCCTTGCATCTGGACACCAGTTAGCTCCAAAAATAATAATGGATTGCTTATTTTGCTCTACAGATAAATTAATAAATTTTTTTAAATCAGCATCAGCAATTAGCATGCCTGAATAGGGTTCAGGATGAGGGAAGATCAGTGATTCTTCAGAATCCAACAGAATATGCATGCTTATTGACTCCTCTTAAATATTTAAATATTGAATAATTTAAGTGTATCCTAATAACTGAATGGAAAAGTTAATAAAATATTCACTAGTATTAGTTGGTATTTATACAGCAATGAGGACAATTATTGCTCTATTTTTTTATGATCAATCATCAATAGCATTTCTTGCTACAGAATTTAATCAAGATCAAATGGATGAATATAGGGCGAGAGTATTATTACCAGCCTTCTTTCTTACCCTGAATTATTTTATATATAGATATTTTATGGGTAAAAATCCAACCTCCGCTCTTTGGCCAATATATGTGATTAGCGTATCATTACTCATAACTCATATAATTGGCTTCATAACATTTATGCCTTTAACAAAAGATCCAATTATGATGTTCTTTATTTGTTTATTCGTAAGTTTTGTTGCAAGGGCAGGCCACAATAAAAGAAAGAACGAAATTTTTTAGGAAATACAATGATTTGGATTATTAGAATTTTTTTATTGGCATATGCAATTTTATATTTTGGCATAGGTGCTTGGGCAATCATTGATCCTGTTAAGGATGCTCTTGAGCTGAGTTATGAGATCCCCTCGTTCATGGATGCTATTGGTTTAAAAGTTTCAGGAGAGATTGGTTACTCAGAAGTGGCTGGGTTGTATGGCGGGATTAACATGATTATTGGGCTTCTATGTTTCCTTGGTTTGTTTAGCAGGGGAATAGCTGCATATGCTTTATCTTTGCTAGCATTTCTCACTTTTAGTATTGCGCTTGGAAGATATTTATTTGCATTAATCCCATCAACTCCGACTTTCTACAATACTTTTTTTGTTTTTGAAGTAGTTACTTTTATTTTATCTTTGTCTTTTTTCTTGTACATGAGGTATTTATATAACCCCAGAAAGAGTGGCGATGTAGAGGATGTATCCAGCGACTAGAATGATCCCTGCGGTCACATAAAAACGCCTTCTAAATTTTAATTTACTTAATGAAGTTGCCAGTAATATAAAAACCAGACTTAAGACTGCAAGGATGCTGAAGTCTCTTTGCATTATCAGCGAGCTAAGTTGAACAGTTCCAAAAAAACCAATAATTGGGATGACAAATACCAAATTTAGAACATTAGATCCAATAATATTTCCAACTACCATTTGGTGCCTGCCTTTTTTAAGCGCAGCAACTGTGGCAGCTAATTCAGGTAAACTTGTCCCCAAAGCAATAATCGTAAGGCCTATAATAAGTTCTGATATACCTAACAATATTGCAGTACTTTCTGCATAAACAATGGAGATATTGGCACCAGCCATCAAGCCAAAAAGTCCAACCATCGACAAAAATAAACTTTTTGTAAATTCAGATGTCTCTGATCCTTCCTCCTCTGGCACGCCATCTGTTTTCATGAGGATGAACATGAATAGCATAAATAAACCAACAAACCCCATGCTTTCATCAAAAGAGATCGTGCCATCTACAAGAGTTAATCCAAGAAGCACAACGGTTAAACCAAAGGGAGCTAGATTCCATAAGTGAGTTTTAGACGCAGAATTAAAGTACAGGCATGAGACTCCAAAAATTAGAGCAATATTTGAAATATTCGAACCAATCGCAGTTCCAAGAGCAATATCTTCATTTCCATTTAAAACGGCAGATATTCCTACAAAAACCTCAGGTGCAGAAGTTCCAGCCGCTATAAGTGTAAGACCAATAACAAGATCTCCTACACCTAGGTGTTTAGCTATAACTGAAGCATGATCAACAAATTTATTTGCTCCCCAAACAAGAATTGTAATTCCTGTAAGCAGCAGCATGAGATTTGTAGTTAATTCCATGATGGTATTTTAAAGCGAATGCTATTGAATTCATAATGATTTCAAGAGAACATAAGTATTTATTTAATTTAGCAAGGAAAGGTATGAAAATAGCAGAGCTTTTTAATGTGTCTGGCAAGGTAGCAATTGTTACCGGAGGCTCAAGAGGAATTGGTGAAATGATAGCCGCAGGCTTTTTGGCCAATGGAGTCAAGGTATACATTACTGCAAGAAAAGAAGCCGCTTTGATAGAAAAGGCCAAAGAACTATCAGAAATGTATAACGGTGAATGCATCCCTGTGCCTTGTGATTTAAGCACCATGGAGGGAATGGATGACTTTGTTAGTTTCGTTCAATCAAAAGAAGATCACATTGATTATCTAATTAATAATGCAGGTGCCTCATGGGGGGAGCCATATGCAGAGTATTCAGAAAAAGGATGGGATAAAGTGATGGATTTGAATGTAAAAAGCATTTTTTATTTAACCCAAAAACTCACTCCCATGTTAGCTAAGCAAGCCTCTTTAGAAGATCCTTCACGCGTGATAAATATTGGATCGATAGATGGTTTAAATGTGCCTGCTTTGGAAAGCTACGCCTATGGTACTTCAAAAGCTGCTGTTCATCATTTAACAAGAGTGCAAGCCAAGAGATTGGTTGGAGAGAATATTCTGGTTAATGCAATTGCGCCTGGTCCTTATGAATCGATGATGCTTGGTGCAGCAGTGAATCATGACTATTCATTGATAGAATCTAGAAACCCAAGAAAAAGGATTGGCTCTCCTGAAGATATAGCAGGGTTAGTAATTTTTCTATGCTCCAGGGCTGGTGCATATACTGTAGGAGCAATTATTCCATCAGATGGTGGACTAGTGGGCATAGCAGGGCACGACCTCAGTCAGTCATGAGCCTTTATGAAAAATATTTCCTGCCTAAGTTATTAGATTGTTGCTGTGGTATGGAGGGTTTTCAAAAAAAAAGAGCTCAGATTATCCCTAGGGCTTTCGGTAAAGTTTTGGAAATCGGTGTAGGTTCAGGTTTAAATTTTGATTTTTATGATTTTGACAAAGTCAATGAAGTGATTGGGGTTGATCCCGCAGTAAGCTCTGTAGCGATTGCAAAATCAAGAGCATCCAACCTTCATTCTAAGATTTCTTTTATAGAAGCATCTGCGGAGTCAATTGATCTTGAATCCTCAACATTTGATTGTGTTGTTATAGGCTACAGTCTTTGTACTATCCCAGACCCAATGAAAGCATTGGCAGAGGCTCATAGACTTCTTAAACCAGAAGGCTCATTATTTTTTATGGAGCATGGATTAGCTCCTGAGCCTAATATACAAAAATGGCAAAATCGAATCACACCTCTTTGGAAAAAAATTGCTGGCGGCTGCAACTTAAACAGAAACATCGAAGAGCTTATTCTTTCTGGAGGCTTTGAGTTTAAAGAATTAAAAAAGAAATATATTAAAGGTCCAAAGATAGCTTCTTTTTTATATTACGGCGAAGCGCCTAAGGTTTAAGCGAGCTAACTTCTTTAAAAGATTCTATTATAAGATTTCTCATCCATATGTGAGATCCATCATTATCATCGCTGTTGTGCCAAATTAAGTATTGCTCAAGAGGCGGAACATGAATAGGGATTTCAATGAAGCTTAGACCATGCTTCTTTGCAAAAGTCTCTGAGCATAGTAAGCACAGATCTGTTGATCTTACGATTTCAGGAGTTACTTGATAATGCTGCGATCTAAGCGCAATCTCTGGCTGTAATTGCATTTTTTGCATCTCCATCTCAACCACGGAAGCG
Source organism: uncultured SAR86 cluster bacterium (assembly GCA_902511425.1). Classification (GTDB taxonomy): domain Bacteria; phylum Pseudomonadota; class Gammaproteobacteria; order Magnimaribacterales; family D2472; genus D2472. The sequence continues at coordinate 2,795 of CABXFE010000016.1, read as the reverse complement.
CCTCTTTTTCTATTTGAGATATTTATATATTTTAGTTTTAGCATTTCATCCAAAGTCATTTCTGATAACTTTGAAACTGGGTGATTGGCTCGATGGGCTACGACAAATCGATCAGAAAATACTTTCATTGAATTAGTATCTTTAGAATTAGGAATGAAAGGATCCACAGCAAAACTTAATTCATTTGTTGCTAAGGCATGAGGAACTTGATCTCTTGCAGAGTAATAGCTTTCGAGTTTCACATTTGGTGCTTGGCTTTCCATTTTGCCCATGAGGATGGCAAGGATTCGTCCTTCATTGATATCGCCTAGAGATATTCTAAAAGTTTTTTGGCTGGTTGCAGGGTCAAACTCATCTGGTTCATTCACACTTTTTTGCATGAGCTGAAGAGCATTTTGTATATCTTTGATAATATTCTCAGTTTTTTGAGTGGGCACCATACCACTCCCAGTTCTTACAAATAGCTCATCATCAAATTTTTCTCTTAATCTAGATAGCGCATTAGAGACAGCAGGCTGAGTTATGCCTACCACTTCAGCTGCTTTTGTAAGGCTGCCTTCGGTATAAATGGAATTCATAATGACGAAAAGATTTAAATCAAAAGAACTTATTTTCATTTTTGCCTGATCCTGTAGCACTGCAACTTGTTTGCAGTTATCATTGTTTATAAGAGATATTAATCAACAATAATAAAGTTATTTTGTAATATTCACAATACTTATATTATAAATAACATTAACTAATAAAGGAAAACCATGAGAGATTTAAGACCAGAGGTTCAAACATTTCTTGATAGAGTTCAAGCATTTATTGATACTGAGATCAGACCTAACGAAGCAACATATGCTCAACAAACTGAGGAAGGTGGAAGATGGTGTGTGCCACCAATTATGGAAGAAATGAAAGCCAAGGCTAAAGCTGAAGGTTTGTGGAATTTCTTTCTTCCTGGATATGAGGGTGAATTTGGAACAGGCTTGAGTAATTTTGAATACTCTCATTTAGCTGAAAAAATGGGAGCTGTTGGAATAGCTTCTGAAGTGTTTAATTGTTCTGCTCCAGACACTGGCAACATGGAAGTGCTCGAGCGATATGGCTCTGAAGAACAAAAAGAAACTTGGTTAAAGCCTTTATTAGCTGGAGAAATTAGATCGGCTTTTGGTATGACAGAGCCTGGAGTGGCTTCTTCAGATGCTACTAATATGGCTGCTACTGCAGTACTAGATGGTGATGAGTATGTTATTAATGGTGAGAAATGGTGGACATCTGGCGCAGGAGACCCTAGATGCAAAATAATCGTATTCATGTGTGTTACCGATCAAGATCCAGATTCTCCAAGGCATAAAAGGCACTCACAAATATTGGTTCCTATGGATTCAGAGGGTATTGAAGTAAGAAAAATGATGGAAGTGTTTGGCTGGGATGATGCTCCTCATGGCCATGCCCATCTTAAATTTACCAATGTCAGAGTTCCAAAATCTAATATGATTCTTGGTGAAGGCAGAGGGTTTGAAATAGCTCAAGGCAGACTAGGACCAGGCAGGATTCATCATTGCATGCGAGCGGTTGGGTTGGGTGAAAGAGCATTACAAATGATGTGTGAAAGATCTCAAAGCAGAGTCGCTTTTGGTAAACCCTTGTCACAACTTGGTGGCAACATGGATATCATTGCGAACTCAAGAATTGAACTTAATATGGCAAGGCTTCTAACGCTTCAGGCAGCTCATATGATGGATACTGTTGGCAATAAAGTTGCTGCAAGTGAGATTGCTCAAATCAAAGTTATTGTCCCGAATATTGTATGTGATGTAATTGATCGTGCTATTCAAATGCATGGTGGGGCAGGAGTTTCTCAAGTTTTCCCACTTGCAAGAATGTATGCCGGGATGAGAACCTTACGACTGGCTGACGGGCCTGATGAAGTGCATCGAAGATCTGTTGCCAGATACGAACTTGGCAAGTATTCAGAATATGATAAGTCAAAGGTTGAGTCATCTAATGTTAGTAGATCCTAATAGATAGTTGGCCAATAACTTAATTTTTTACGACACGGAAACAACTGGCTTAATCAAAGATTTTGCTCAAATTCTTCAGTGTGGTTCAATCCAGGCAAACCGAAGTTTAGAAATTCTAGATGAACAAAACCTTGGTTGTGCTCCATTGCCATGGGCAATCCCGCACCCTATGGCAATGGTTACAAACAAGAAAACGCATCTTTTTAATTCCAATGTTTCTCATTATGAAATGATGCGAGACTTAAACCGTCAATGGCGTCAGTGGATCATTGATGAACCGGCAGTTTTCATAACATTCAATGGGATGGCATATGATGAAGAGTTGATCCGAAGGCAATTTTACTGGAATTTATTTGAGTCATACCTTACTAATACTAATGGCAACAGTCGCCTTGATCTTTTGCTGATGATGAATAATGTTGCTGCTTTTTCTCCAGATCTACTTAACATTCCTCTTTTCAATGGTGGTCCAGCAATAAGTTTAAAGCAGGCGGATCTAGCAGAAGCGAATGGTATTGAGATAGGTGATGCGCATGATGCGATTGCTGATTGCAAATTAATGATCTCACTTCTGAAAATTATTAATCAAAAAAAACCTGAACTGCTAGATTTTTTCCTAAGCACTTCATCTAAAGCAGGTGTTCAAGAGGCTGTTCAAAAACCAGGATTCTTATGCCTTGGTGAAGTCTTTAGGCGTGAAGTATTTAGATATCCAGTTGTCCCTTGTGGGAGCAAGACTCCAAATGACTTAATGTTTTTTGATTTAAGCTTTGAGCCTGAGGA
>CABXFE010000015.1 GCA_902511425.1 uncultured SAR86 cluster bacterium | reverse complement strand
TTATGCGATTAGGAATTAAACCAAAGCATATAAGGAAGATTGTTAAGAAATAAAAAAAGGGCAATAAAGCCCTTTTTCTATATTTACACAAACACAAGTTTAGATTATCATGATAAGGTATTTTTAAGAGAACTGTATGTTTAAACCACTTTCAAAAGTCTTAGTTGTTGTTGCCATGCTTAATGCCTTTGTTGGGCAAGCATTGGCTTATACATCTATGTCTTGTGAAATGTCGGCAGATTCTCATCAATCTCATATGACTATGGAACACTCTTCAATGAAGTCTCATGAAGGTATGGAACATGGTGATATGAAGGCTAGTGCTTCAAGTTCAAAAGACTGCTGCGACGTAGACTGTATTTGTCCTGCAAATGCATGTACATCAGTCACATTTTTGAATTCAAACAATGGTTCACCTGATATTTTGGGCTTTACTGAAGCTATAGTGAACCAAGGCGCTGAACACCCAAAGTCAATGTCTACTTCCCTTTTCCGTCCACCAATATTTGCCTAACACAGGGTTAGTGCGTCCAAAATTTACGCACAGAATAACTTTTCTTGTTAATTAATTAAGCGCTATTGCGCCTATATTTTATCCAGCATTGTCTGGGGGGGCAAAATGATCAAATTATTTTTTAAGTTAGCGGTAGCTATACTGCTAATACCAGCGTTTACTCACGCTACCGAGCATAATCATGAAAGTCATGTCGAAGCAAAGCTAATCGAGTTATTAGTTTACAAAACTCCGACTTGTGGATGTTGCAAAAAGTGGATAACCCATATTGAAGATGAAGGGGTGATTGCGCACTCCAAAGATTACCGCAACATCTCCAATATAAAAACTAAGTACGGTATCAAACCTAATTATCGCTCTTGTCATACAGCCGTTACTAGAAATGGCTTTGCGTTTGAAGGGCATGTGCCTGCCAAATTCATAAAACAATTTTTAGCTGAAAAACACAACAACGCCATTGGTTTGTCAGTCCCAGCGATGCCTGTTGGCTCTCCGGGGATGGAAGTAGGTGAACGTTTTATGCCTTATAACGTGTTGATTCTATTTAAAGATGGTACTAGCGAAGTGTATGCAGAGGTGAAAACCTATGAGGAGCAATTCTAATGAAATTTGGAATTCCAAGTCTGTTAAAGATTACTGTTAGTTTAATGATCGGATTTTCTGCATTTTATGCCCAAGCAGAAAAGATCATTTCACTTGATCAGGCGATAGCATTAGCACAGCAAAATGACCCTTGGCTGCACGGCAGCAAGTTGAAACAGCAAGCTGTTGAGTATAACAGTATAGCTTCTGGAACATTGCCTGACCCTATTATGTCTGTGGGCATGATGAATTTACCAACAGATACATGGAACTTAGATCAGGAAGGTATGACTCAATTTAAAGTTGGAGTTTCTCAAATGTTTCCTAGAGGAGATAGTTTGGAACTCAAACGACAACAGCTAAAAATCGAATCAACTAAATACCCGCTGTTACGCGAAAATCGTAAGGCGAAATTGAAAAGTGAAGTTTCCCAACTTTGGTTAGACGCTTTTCTAGCGCAACAAACCATTAAGTTAATCGAGAACGATTGGGAACTATTTGAGCAGATGGCGGAGATAGCAAAAGCCAGTTACTCAAATGTGATTGGAAAAACAAGACAACAAGATGTCATTCGAGCACAACTAGAAATCGTTCAATTGGAAGATAGGTTGACAGTCCAGAGGCAAAAATTAGAAACCTCAATTGCTCGTCTAAACGAATGGCTTCATCTTTATGATGACAGTAACTATGAAAAAACGTTTGATTTTGACGCGCAACCAATGGCATTCAATGTCTCAGAAACTCTACCTGAAATTCGATTGCAAACCCCCGCATTTTTAAAGAAGGCTCATTATTCGCGAAATGCTCTGGCATTAGAATTAGAAAATCACCCTGCGATTCGCTCAATTGATGTTCAGAAAAAAGTGACTGAAACAGCTGTTGATATAGCCAAACAACAATATAAGCCCCAGTGGGGAGTAAACGCCAGCTATGCCTATCGTGATGATATGCCATCAGGAGATAATAGAGCAGACTTGTTTTCTGTTGGTGTGACGTTTGATTTACCGTTATTCACAAAAAATAGACAAGATAAACAAGTTGCCGCATCAATCGCGGAAACAGAAGCTGTCAGAACAGAGAAATTGCTGTTAACAAAACAAATGATTAGCGAAATTGAAAAAGAGCTAAGGCAGCTGAAAAGACTATCAGAAAGGCAGTCAATATATAAAGAACAATTGCTTACGCAAACCCACGACCACGCAGAAGCTTCGTTGACTGCTTATACCAACGATGATGGTGATTTTTCTGAAGTTGTTCGAGCTAGAATCGCAATGCTTAATGCCAGAATTTCCGCACTAAAAATAGATGTTGATGCATTGAAAACAGTAACTCGTATCAATTATTTCTTCGCACAGTCACATTCAAAATCAGCACCCGCACACACTGGTAAATTCGGAGAGAAATAATGTCATCTAATACAAAAATAATTATCGCGATCATCATTGGTGCAGCAATAGGTGCTGGGATATTGGGTTTATTCCTAAATCCTAACTCTGAAGGACCGAAAACAAATTCTGAAGAGAAAAAGCCGCTTTATTGGGTTGCCCCGATGGATTCTAACTACCGCCGGGACAAGCCCGGTAAATCTCCTATGGGGATGGACTTAATTCCTGTGTATGAAGATGAATCATCAACTGATGACTTCGGCCCCGGTGCTGTTAGGGTCGCTCCTCATGTGGTGAATAATCTTGGTGTTCGTACCGCACCTGTTGAGCTAGAAAATATGCACACTGAAATCTCTACGGTGGGTTATGTACAATATGACGAAGATAAACTAATTCATATCCACCCACGTGTTGATGGCTGGATCGAAAAACTATACGTTAAGGCTGAGGGTGACCCTGTAGAAAAAGGTCAACCCCTTTACAGCTTATATTCTCCCCAGTTAGTTAATGCTCAAGAAGAATTGTTAATCGCCTTAAAGCGCAATAACGGCTCGTTAGTTACGGCAGCTAAAGATCGTCTTAAAGCCTTACAACTTTCAGCAGGCTTGATTAAAGAACTAGAGCAAACAAAAAAAGTTCAACAAACAATTACCTTTTATTCGCCTCAAGCAGGTGTTGTAGATGGGTTAAAGATACGAGAAGGTTTCTATGTGAAACCGGGAGATACTTTGCTTAGTATCGGCAAACTTGACCAAGTATGGGTAGAGGCTGAAGTGTTTGAACGAGATGCAGCGCTTATCAAAGAAGGGTTGCCAGTATCGATGACTCTAGACTACTTGCCCGGAGAAGATTGGACAGGTGTGGTTGACTATGTTTACCCAGCATTAAACAGTAAAACTCGCACACTTAGAGTTCGCTTGAAATTTGGTAATCCTGATTTTCAATTAAAGCCCAATATGTTCGCACAAGTTTCGATCCATGCGAATCAAGCCGACAGTGCGATTATTGTTCCTAAAGAAGCGGTCATACGCACAGGCAAGCAAGACAGAGTCGTCCTCGCCTTAGGTGACGGACAGTTTAAATCAATTGAGGTAACTATTGGTCGAGTTGATAAAGATAGTATCGAGATTCTGAGCGGTTTAAATGAAGATGATGTTGTTGTTACGTCTGCTCAATTCCTAATTGATTCGGAATCAAGTAAGTCATCAGACTTTAAGCGTATGACACATGATGAGGTGCCGAACTCTATCTGGATGCAAGGTGAAGTAAACAGCGTCATGACAGGACATCGTATGGTCAATATTACACATGGCCCGGCTGAAGCTTGGGATTGGCCGGAAATGACAATGGACTTTAATGTGGCTGAGAATGTTGATGTTGACTCTTTAAAGTCAGGTCAATCTTTACACTTCGAGGTGTCTAAAACCGAAGATAGTGGATATGAAGTAACTGGTATTCATATCATGAGTCAGCCAGAAGTATCCTCTGCAACAGTCTCAGGTTTAATTAATGAAATAACCTTAGGCAATCGCACTTTCAATATTAGTCAAGGCCCAATAGAGAAGTGGGATAGACCTGCTGCGACGATGGATTTTATCGTCGCGGAAAATATAGAAATAGCTGACTTTAATGTTGGTGACAACGTCACTTTCACGTTTGAAGTGAGAGATGAATTGGTTATCACTGAAATTTCCCTTGAAGCAAATGAAAAAAACAGCGACGAACATGAGACAAATCATGAACAGAAAGCTGTTGTCGATCATTCGAACCATTAAATAGGAAGAAAATAATGATTGAATCAATAATTAGATGGTCAGTGGGTAACCGTTTCTTTGTGTTATTAACCACGCTTATCATCGCATTTGGTGGAATATTTGCGTTAAAAAATACACCTGTCGATGCGCTTCCTGACTTGTCAGATGTTCAAGTAATTATCAAAACGAGTTATCCGGGACAAGCACCTCAGGTAGTACAAGATCAAGTAACTTTTCCTTTAACTACTGCGATGCTTTCAGTACCGGGAGCACAAACGGTTCGAGGTTATTCGTTCTTTGGCGACTCATATGTCTACATCATATTTGACGACGACACAGACCTTTATTGGGCAAGGAGTCGTGTGTTGGAGTATTTGAGTCAAGTTGCTTCGAGTTTACCAGATGCAGCAAAACCACAGCTAGGGCCTGATGCAACAGGTGTGGGCTGGGTTTATATATATGCGCTCACTGATAAATCTGGTAATCATGATCTTAGTCAGTTGCGAAGTATCCAAGACTGGTTTTTAAAATACGAGCTTCAAACGGTTCCGGGAGTTTCTGAGGTCGCTGCAATTGGTGGCATGGTTAAACAATACCAAGTTCAAGTTGATCCAGATAAGTTGCGAGCCTACGGTATACCATTGACTCACGTTCAAATGGCGCTGAAAAGAGGTAACCAAGAAACAGGTGCGTCTGTTGTTGAAATGGCCGAAGCTGAGTACATGGTAACTGCCACTGGCTATATTCAATCCGTTGGTGACATCGAAAAAATACCGTTAGGCGTTAATGAGCAGGGTACGCCATTGCGTATTGGCGATATAGCTGATGTTGGATTGGGTCCACAGATGCGCCGAGGGATAGCGGAGTTAAATGGTGAAGGCGAAGTTGTTGGGGGCATCGTGGTAATGCGCTTTGGAGAAAACGCACAGCAAACAATTGACGGTGTAAAAGAAAAACTTGAATCATTAAAAGCCTCTTTGCCTGAAGGTGTTGAAGTTGTTCCTGTTTATGACAGATCTAAGTTAATTGAACGAGCGGTTAGCAATCTATCAGATAAATTGATTGAAGAGCTAATTGTGGTTGCACTAATTTGTGCGGCATTTTTGTTTCATCTACGTTCTTCCATTGTCGCAGTTATTACCTTGCCTTTAGGAATTTTGGTGTCTTTTATCATCATGTACATGCAAGGTATCAATGCCAATATTATGTCATTAGGTGGGATTGCAATAGCGATAGGAGCCATGACGGACGGTGCAATTGTAATGATTGAAAATATGCACAAGCACATGGAAGCTCTTAATAAAAAGGGCGTGCCATTGACGGATGAAAACCGTTGGCAAATTGTTGCTAAAGCTGCAAGTGAAGTTGGTCCAGCATTGTTTTTCAGTCTACTTATTATCACAGTGTCATTCTTACCAGTCTTTATTCTAGAAGCTCAAGAAGGAAGAATGTTTGCCCCTCTTGCATACACTAAAACCTATGCGATGGCTGCATCCGCTGGATTGGCAATAACTCTGGTTCCCGTTCTTATGGGATATTTTATTCGTGGAAAGATTATATCGGAAAAGAAAAACCCATTGAACCGCGTACTGACCGCTCTGTATATGCCTGTGTTAAGACAGGTTATGAAATTCCCTAAATCAACCATTGTAATTGCGTTATTGGTTACCGCCGTGGGTTTTTGGCCTGTTAATAAGATTGGTAGTGAATTCATCCCGCCATTGGATGAAGGTGACCTGATGTATATGCCAACAACTTACCCCGGCATATCCATTGGTAAAGCTCGCGAATTATTACAACAAACGGACAAGTTACTTCGCACAGTGCCTGAAGTCGAGACCGTCTTTGGCAAAGTTGGTCGTGCTGAAACCGCCACTGACCCTGCCCCTTTAACAATGATTGAAACATTCATTCAGTTGAAACCACAAGAGCAGTGGCGAGACGGAGTAACCACTGAAAGTTTAAAAGCTGAATTTGATGAATTGGTTAAATTACCCGGCTTAACAAATGCTTGGGTGATGCCAATAAAAACCCGGATAGATATGCTAGCGACGGGTATCAAAACTCCTGTTGGAATAAAGGTAGCAGGACCTGACCTTGATAAGATTCAAGAAATAGGTCAGCAAATTGAACAATTGTTACCAGCGGTAGAGGGAACAGCATCGGTTTATTCCGAGCGTGTAGCTGGCGGCCGTTATATCAAGATAGATATTTCTCGTGAAAAGGCGAGTCGATTCGGGTTAAATATTGCTGATGTTCAGCAGGTGGTATCGACGGCTATTGGAGGCATGAATGTCACTCAAACTGTAGAGGGACAAGAGCGTTACCCTGTCAATTTAAGATATCCACAAGACTATAGAGATTCGCCTGAGCAACTCGCTAGATTGCCTGTTATTACTCCGAATGATCAGCGTATCGCATTGGGAGATGTAGCAGATATCCGTGTTGAGAATGGCGCTCCGGGAATAAAAAGTGAAGACGCTCGCATTAATGGCTGGTCATTTATTGATATCGAAGGCGTGGATGTCGGGACATATGTAGAGAATGCTAAAGAGTACCTTGAGCAAAATCTAGAAATTCCAACAGGTTACTCAATCTCTTGGGCTGGGCAGTATGAATATATGGAAAGAGCAAAAGAAAAATTGACATTTGTTTTGCCCTTAACGCTAGCCATTATTTTGATCTTGCTCTATTTGAATTTCCGCTCGTTTAGCGAAGTAGCCATTATTGTCGTGACATTACCTATGGCAATGATTGGTGGCTTATGGCTAATGTATTTGGAAGGATTTAATTTTTCCGTCGCTGTAGGTGTTGGTTTTATTGCGCTAGCAGGTGTTGCCGTAGAGATTGGAGTCATCATGCTGGTTTACTTGAATCAAGCTCTTACAGATCTCAAGGAAAAAGCGACCGAGCGAGCAGAACAGATTTCTGACGCAGATTATCAAGATGCCTTGTTACATGGCGCTGGTTTGCGTGTACGCCCTGTCATGATGACCGTGGCAACAATCATCATCGGTCTATTACCTATTTTATATGGAACAGGCACTGGTTCGGAGGTCATGAGTCGCATCGCAGCACCTATGGTCGGTGGGATGACGAGTGCAGTGTTACTAACTCTCATTGTACTGCCTGCTATTTATTCAATTGTTAAAAAGAGAGAAATAAATTTCTTTAATCAAGAGTTATCAAAAAGTACAATTTAGTCGTTAAACCATAAATTTTAAAAGAGGTAAATATGAAAGCATTAATCAAAATCTTAGCGGTAATCAGCGTTGTTATTAGTAGCCCTGTGTTCGCACACGTAAATCTTGAAAAAAGTTCGCCTTCGGATAATGCAATGTTAATGACATCCCCAGAGGAACTTACACTTAAGTTCAGTAAAGAAGTGCGTTTAGTCAAAGTATCGTTAAAAAATAAGCAGGGAAAAAAAGTAAAGTTTGGCTTTCAACCTTCAAAAGAAGCGAGCAGTGAATTCTCATGGAAGCTACCTCAGTTGGCTCCAGCCAATTACATCGTAGATGTCACTTTCTTAGGTAAAGATGGTCACAAGATGAAGGACAACTTTGGCTTCATGGTTCATTAATTAAGTAGAGTAATTACTATGGAAATTTATATCTGGAATACGGTCATAGTGCTGACGAAAACTGCGTTCTACGTTGGCTTTGCCTGTATTGCTGGATATACATTTTTTGGCAATGTGTACGGCGGTAATACTTTGGAAAATGGAGAAAGAAGATCATTTAGTCAGATAACCCTTATTGCCGCCTTAATAGCTTTTCTAGCAAATGCAATTTGGTTCTTTGCTAACACTGGCGCAATGGTTGAAGAAGGAATAGTAGGAGCGCTAGACCTAGATATGATTAGTATCATGTGGGATTCGTCAATAGGCGATACCACACTATGGCGCTTGATTGGCCTGATTGGGGTTGCGATAGTAGTAATTTCTTCTCAATTTTGTGTTTGGAAGCTTACTAAATATGTCTTAAACGCCGTGCTTGTCATATGTCTATTTTTTCTTTCTTATTCATTTACTTTGGCTGGACACGTTTCCGTCATGGGGGTCTTTGAAAAAGGTCTATTAATGGTGCATGTCATTGTAATGGCGTGGTGGTTTGGTGCCCTTTACCCTCTTAAAAAAGCCTGCAATAAGTTGGAATTCGAAAAGCTTTATCAATTGATGGAAAGGTTTGGAAAACAAGCTAGTGTCATGGTAAGTCTGCTCTTAATCGCTGGCTTATTATTGGCAATTCAGTTGGTGGGTGGATTAGATGCTCTGCTATTTACTAATTATGGACAAACCATATTAGTTAAATTGTTGTTAGTGATTTGCGTAATGAAGATAGCCGCTACACATAAATTGAAATTAGTCCCGCAGCTCAAAAATAATGATGGCAGAAAAACATTATCCAAATCAATCTCAATTGAAATGTTTGTAGCTATTGCCATTTTATCTGTAACAGCAGTGCTTACTAGTATTGTCGGCCCTGTAAATTAAACCTGAAAAGAGAATGAAAATGAAAAAAAGAAATATACTACTCGTTTTATTAATGACGGTTAGCTTTGTAGTTCACGCTCATGGTGACAAACAAAAAGATAAAGGAATGCTTAAAGGGCTGGATACCCCAGCGGCAGTATTTTATCTTCTGACACAGTGAGTCAGTGAACAAAACATGTATAATTTTCTGATACAAACTTTGTATGAAACACCTAGGTTATAGGTATAGTCATACAACAATGGGTAAAAAATGAAACCTCTCTTATACAAAGTTAATACAAACTTTTTTAAAACCCCTTTAAATAAAGGGTTTCAGAGAGTATTACTCATTGAGTGGGAATGATGAGTAAAAGCATGTTGTAAAGTTAAAAAAAATATAAGTCAATAATTATGCAAAACATACAAAAAAAACCTGTGATAGCTTTTCTTCCATGCAGAAGCGGGAGTGAGCGCGTTCCAAGAAAAAATATTAGGAAATTTGCAACCTATAGACATGGGCTAATTGAAATTAAATTAAATCAACTGCTAAAATGCAAAACCATTCGAAAGATCATTCTCTCAACTAACGACCATGACATAATAGACTTTGTCTCAACTTTCAACGATAGTAAAATCATAATTGATGAAAGATCGGATGAATTATCCTCGTCTGCAACCAGCACTGATGATCTAATTAATTATTCTCATTCATTAATCGATGATGCCCATATTTTATGGACCCATGTTACATCACCATTTGTGACTGCTGAAAAATATACGCACATAATTAAAAAGTATTTTACTTGTTTTGAAGAGGGATACGATTCATTGATGACAGTGACTCCATTATATAATTTTATTTGGGACGATTCTGGACCAATAAACTATGATCCAGAAAAAGAAAAATGGCCAAGAACCCAATCTTTAAAAAAATTATTTGATATTAACAGTGCTGTTTTTCTTGCTAGCGATGAAATTTATAAAAAATTCAATAATAGAATCGGCAAACATCCATACCTTTTTAGTTTAGATAGACTTGAAGGTTTTGATATTGATTGGGAAGAAGATTTTATTCTTGCGCAAGAATTGCTTATCAAAAAAATGGTATCTATTTAAAATATTACTTGCCTTGAAGTGAAAGAAGAAAGTTATAAACCTCATCAATAGGTTCCTTGTCATTATTACAGTTCACAAACTTGTGAAGAAACTGTGATGAGTTTTTTGCTGGGTAAGCATCACTTGATTCAATGATTTCACATATATCATCAAAATTGTCTGCATGATAAATACAATCGCTTTCATCAAATATGGTATTTAATTTGTCAAGAAAGGATGCATGAATAACTACTTTACTAAGTTGAAGTGCATCGAATACTATGCTACTTCCGTGATTAATTACGATGTCAGACCATTCAATCAAAGATGTTGAGGGCGTATCAAAATCAAAATATACTTTATCTGTATTTTTTGAGAGCCTTGATGAGCTAGGAATAAAAATATTCTTTTGTCTTGTCGACATTTTTAAAACTAAAGAAATATTATCAATATTAGTTAACTTGAATATTAAATCCTCAATTTCTTGAAAGTTTGGAGCATGGTCTGCATGTGGAAGGAAATATAAAATTTTCTTGCTATCTTTTTTTCCAAAATTAAAGCTATTTTGAAATTCTCTTAATTTTGAAATCCAATTTTTTGAAAATCTCGGGCTACCAATTTTAAATAGTTTTTGATGATTTATGTTTAATAGAGATGCTGCAATATCAATATGAAAATCGCTATTCAAAAAATAAAAATCATAAATTGACCTGTCGCTTAAATCTATTTTTTCTTTATATCGATTTAAAAAAATATCAATTCCATGAGGAAATGCAATTGTAGGTCTTTCGTAAAGTAAGGCTTCAAAGTGATTAATCCTTCCTGGATTTCCCCAGTCCCAAATTAAAGATGGATTATTGTGAAATAAATCTTTCTCAAAAACTTTAAATGGAAAGTTTATGATTTTAAATATAGCTTTAATAAGCGTATTTTCATAATTAAATCTAAGCAAAACCTTAAATAAAAATGTGCTCTTGAGAGAATAGATCTTGGGGAGATTGTAAACTTTAAGATTGTGAAAATTTTCTAAAAGAAAGTTTATCCTATGGTCATTTTTATAATTAAATCCATACATAGGGATTATTACTACTTGCCATTCTGACTCTAAAAGTTTAAATATTATTGGAGCAAAATGATCACAATCATTGTTTTCTCGTATATGAATGATTGCTTTATTCATTTAATAAGTATTATATATCTATGTTTGATAAAAACCTTGTAAAATAACGTTAAATGAAGATTCTAGATTGTACTTTAAGAGACGGCGGTTACTACACAAATTGGGATTTTAATGCAGGCCTAGTTTCAAGCTACCTAAAATGTATGACGAACTCTCAGGTTGATTATGTAGAGTTAGGCCTTCGTCAATTTCCAAAATCAAAACATTTAGGTCCATTTGCTTATACTCCTGAAAGCTTTCTTAATAGCATTAACTTACCATCCGGCCCTAAATATGGAGTGATGATAGATGCCGGAACTATATTACAGAACGAAGGGAGCACTATTGAAGAATCAATTAATGCTCTATTTAAAAGAAAAGAAGATAGTAAAATTTCTCTTGTAAGAATTGCTGCACACCCTGACGAAGTAATTAAATCTGAGCAAATTCTAAAATGTTTAAATGAATTAGGATACCTAGTAGCTTTAAATATTATGCAAGTTAGCATGATTGACAGCGATAAACTCTCTAAAATTTGCAGCCTTGTTAAAGATTGGAAAGTAAAGCCTTTAGCATTGTATTTTGCTGATTCGTTGGGAAGCATGACATCCACAGATGTAAACAAAATATACACAACTATGAGTAAAAGCTGGGGAGGAGCAATAGGATTTCATGCTCATAATAATATGGGGCTAGCCCTTGAAAATGCTCTTGAATGTAAGAATTTAGGACTAGAATGGCTTGACGCAACAGTTACTGGCATGGGAAGGGGGGCTGGAAATCTTTCTTTGGAAGATGTTTTTCTTTACATCAAAGAGCATTCACTCGATAAAATGAAAAATATCTATGATCTTGTTACGACTTATTTTGACGATTTAAAAAAGAAATATGAATATGGTCCCACCCTTTTATATAGAATGGCTGCAAAATATTCCATTCATCCAACATATATTCAAACTCTCGCAGCGGATCAAGGTGTGGAAAAAACTACACATATAAACATTATAGAAAGAATGAAGAGTTTGGCAGAGCCGAATAAATTTTCTGAAGATAAATATAATAATTGTCTATCAATTGATTTCAGTGCTGCCAATTTCTCCAATGACGACTTTAGGAAAGGGAATATTAATCAAATACACGCAAATAGAGATTTTCTTATCATTGGTGGCGGTAAGTCTATGGCTGAGGTTGGAGCAATGTGTAAAGTGTTTGAAAAACAAAGGAATTTGGTAAGTATCTCTGCAAACATTAAATCTGAAAAATATTTTCAAGCACAGTATTTATGTGCAACTTCAAATAATGCATTAGTTTCAGAATTAGAAAGCTATAGCAATTTTGATAGGAGATTGATCCTGCCAAAAAATATTTATGATTTTAATCAAAAAACCTTCCAAAGATGTAAAGATTTTTTTTATTATGGGCATTGCGCCTCTGATATAAATAAGATAGAAAAAAATTATTTTTCTTCACAGTGTTATTTATCGGGAGGTTATGCGATTGCCTCGGCTATTTCAATGGGCGCAAATCATATTTATCTCGCTGGATTTGATGGGTACTCAACATCTGACCCGAGAAGCAAGCAAATGAATAATTTGTTGGAGTTTTTTAAAGAATTACATGGCAGGGATAAGATATCTTCTTTAACCAAAACATCATGCAACATAAGATCATCATCTATATTTAGTCTTATTGATTAAAAGCGAGATATGAAAAAACCTATATCTTATATCCTAGATTGTGACGGGGTTATTTTAGACTCTAATAATTTAAAGATTGAAGTAGCTAAAGAAGTTCTTCTTAATTTATCTGATATCTTTCCTAGCGAAAAAGTTCCAGAGGCCATAGAGAGTTTTAAAAAAAATTTTGGTAAATCTAGATATTGGCATGTTCGTCAATTCAAAAACTTAATACATAAACCAGTGGCAAACTTCGAAAAATTATTCCTTGAGAGCTATGCCACAACACTAGGTAAAAAATATCATTTAACTCCATTGTGTGAGGGCGTTTTAGATTTTTTAAGAGAGTGTAAATCAGATAAATACGTGGTTTCTGGCTCTGATCAGGCCGAATTAAATTCAGTTTTTAAAAAGCAAAAAATAAATAAATTTTTTAAAAAAATACTGGGTTCACCTATTTCAAAAGCTCAAAATATCAACTCGATTGTAAAGTCAAGTAATGCAAAATTCATTTTTATTGGTGACTCCTTTGAAGATATGAAAGCTTCAAAACTTAACAATATCGATTTCTTCTTCTACAAGCCATACTCTTTAGTAAGAGATGAACTTGAAGCTGAGGCACGCAGAATGAATTATCATATATTTGAAGATTGGAAGGAGATTTATGGACATTGAAAATTTTGGAATTATTATTCCAGCTCGCATCAACTCCTCTAGATTTCCAGGCAAAGTTCTTCAAAAAATAAATGGTATTTCAATGATCGAGAGAATTTGGACTAATTGTATTACAAACTTTGACTGTTCAAATGTGTGGGTGGCAACTGATTCAAAAAAAGTTCTAAACCATATTGAGGACATCGGCGGGAATGCACTGTTAATTTCCGGGGATTGCCAAACAGGAATGGATAGAGTTGCTGAGGCAAATAAAAAATTAAATTTTGAGTATGTTATTAACTGCCAAGGTGATGAACCAATTCTTGAAGATAGAATCATCTTAGAAGCAATTAATTTTTATAAAAATCAAGGTCCCGATGTTCTCAATTGCATGGCTAAAATTAGACTAGATAGTGAATTTGCTGATACTAATATTATTAAAGTTGCAGTTAACAGTAATAATGATTTGTTATACATGTCTAGAGCCTCAATCCCTCTAGGAAAAGATCAGAATAAATTGTTAGCAAAATCCTATCGTCAAGTATGTGTTTATATTCTGAATAAAAAAAGCCTAAGTTTTTATGGAGAAGGCAAAAAAAAGAGTTCTCTTGAATCGATTGAGGATATAGAGATGCTTAGATTATTAGATCACAATCTTAAAATATGTATGCTTGAGGTAGACACCTCATCAATTGCTGTGGATATACCTAGTGATATTCAAAGAGTGCAGAATTACCTAAATGAATCTTAGTTTATTTACTTAAAAACTTATTTTAATGAAAAATTATGCTCATAGGCCATAGAAAATTTTATGAAAAAGATCAAAGCTTATTCTGTGAAATAAGCGGTGATTTTAATCCCCTTCATTCAAGCTCATTAGAGGCTAGGAAAACAATTGCTGGGCGACAGGTGGTCCATGGAATTCATACTTTTTTATGGGTTTTGGACCTCTTAGTTAAAAATAAAAAAAGTATTTTTCAAACCTATAAAATTAAATTTCTTAAACCTGTTTTTTTAGAGGAACCTGTATTTTGTTACTGGGATGAAGCTAAATCATTGCTTACATTGAAAAATTATAATGAGATTACTCTATTAAGCATGAGGTGTGAAATACCGATTCAAAAACCATTGGTTGATGTAAAACTTAGTATAGAAAAAGAAATTTTAAAATTAGATCATCCGAAAAATACAAAGATAGATGATTTATCCCAAGGCGATATTTTTAATGATTTCTGTATTGGAGATATTGCACAGCTATGTATTCTTTTTGCAGATCTCTCAAAAGTTTTAGGTGAATATCGTATATTTGAAATTACTAGACTTTCAAGCATCATCGGCATGCAGATTCCTGGATTACATTCTATATTTTCTGAGTGCATTATTGGCTTTGATGAAAATAAAATAATTCCTAGTTGCCACATACAGAAAATCGAAAAACGTTTTAATCAAGTCTACCTTTCATATCAAGGAAGGAATCTGCATGCAAACCTCACTGCATTTTTTCGACCAAAGCCAATAAAACCAGAAAGTTATGACAAAATTATTCAAATGGTTAATTTAAATATTAATCTTGAAAATTTAACAGTATTAATTATTGGTGGCAGCAGAGGGCTTGGTGCATGGACGGCAAAAATCTTAGCAGCAATTGGTGCAAATATTATTATTACCTACAACTCTGGTAAAGTTGAGGCAGCTGAGTTAGTAAATGAAATTAATAAAAAGTCTTTTGGAAAAGCAAAATCCATACAATTAGATGTAAATAAATTTAACATTGATCAAATTAAAGAACCCATTGATCACTTATATTATTTTGCTACACCAAAAATTTTTGGCAAACAGTCCGATCAGTTTGATGATAAAATTTTTCAGGGATTTAAAGAAATTTATGCTGACAAATTTTTTGAAATTTCCAAAAGTCTAATTAATAATGGTTTAACAAAAATTCTTTACCCATCCTCAGTTGCTATTGATGAGCCAATTGCTGGTCTTGAGGAATATATTCAAGCAAAAGTCTTAGGTGAAAAGCAGTGCATTAGATTAGAGAAAAAATTTCAAATCAATGTCTTTAAGCCCAGAATTGAAAGAGTTCTTACTGATCAAACAGCAACTATTCTTCCGGTTAAATCAAAGGACCCCTTTGAGGTTTCCATGTATTTAATTCATCAAATGTTGGGAATTGAAAAAAATGAGTAAAGTGTCAAATTTTAAACATTTTGTCTCCACAACTCTATTGATGTATCGATCAGTAGTCATATACAGATTTATTAGGCTTTTTTTTAATATATTTGGAATCAATCCTCATAAAAATAGCCCAAATAATAAACTTTTAAAGAAAGTTATTGCGTTGTATTTTAGGTGCGGATATGAATCAAATTTTTTTAAATTAAAGCTAATAGATGCATACTCACTGCGATATCAACACCTAGCTCAGATTATTTCCAATAAACTAGATGACGATGCCAATTATCTTAAAAACTATATTTATTTTTCTTGGAATGAAGAATTTATTGATTTACTGAATCTTTCAGAAAAGGAAATAGTTACACTAAAAAATTATTATATTAAAGAGGCTAATTTTAAACATGAATTTAGCGATATTGATCCCATTGATACGAGTACTACAGTATTAATTGCAGGACCTCTTTTTTCTTTTGAGAAAATTGACATCAATTCATATAAATATTTAGTTGTTAATAAACCACCCCCAAAAAAAATACTAGAACAATATCCAGGGAAGATTATTGTCATCACAGGAAATGAATGGGCAAAATCTAATATTCAATATATACGTCAATTAAAGCTAGAATTTTCAAAGTTAGTATTCTTTTCTGTTGCTGAGACAAATGAAACAATTGCACATCCAGCTCTCACAAACTTTCCACAGTTTCCTTTTGGATCTTGCTTGATGAATTTACAAAGAACGCTTCATGCTTCAATTATTTTTTTTAAAGATAGTGAGTTTAAGGTTGAGGGTTATGACTTTGTCCTGTCCTCTCAAATTCATGATCCATGGTACAAAAAAAATGTTATGAATATTGGAGAAAACCCTTTATGGTCTCTTGGCAGACATGATTATATGCTGTCATTTATTTTTGCAAGATCCTTCTTTCAAAAAAATTCTAACTATACTGGTGCAACTGTAGATATTGCAAACAAAGATATGAAGGAAATTCTGGCTAAATTTATTAAAGTTTATTCAAATAAAATTTTGAAGTTATAGCCATTTTCGAATCTGTTTTGACACATCTTTTGGCCAATTTACTCCTTTTCCAACAGTCGTATAATTATTATCGCTATGAGCTTTTAAAGCTACATTTGGGTACTTAAGTGATGGAGGAGTTTTGGTTGGTACCAACACTCTTTTTCGTTTAATCCATTTATTTTGAGTGACCTCTTTCCAGTATGACTTATTTCTATGATTATTAAGAATAAGTTGCAATGCCTTTTCATTTATATCCAACCATTTACAAAATATATCAATATTTCTTGGTTGCTGTTGAGCATAAAAATCAATAATTTTTTTACCTTGATCTCTCGAGATTCTATGAAATCTTATTTCTCTGCAAACATGATCTGTCACTTTTGAATATCCATGTTTGAAATATTTCAAAAGATCATGAAGATCAGAATACAGCAAGCTATCACAATAATCATAACAGTCAAAAGTTCTAGAAAGTTTTTTGCCTTTGAAGTTGAATTTTTTTACCATTTGTAAGTGCTGAGCATAAGGATCCCATCTTACATAATTACCTAAATATATTCCTCGTACTCCAATATCTTCAATGTCTGTAAAAGGAGGATATAGAAAATTCATTAAATCATGCTCATCTAAGTCATCATAAGTATCTGATATATCATTAACCTCTATCCCAAAAAGATCATGATCCTGCCTATATCGTCTAGTCATCTCTACTTCATCTGTATGTGAAAACATTCCGACTTGCTCTAGACCTTGATGAGCCCCCCAAATTATTAACGGGATTTTTAATTGCACAGCCATTTGAACAGGAAATACTGTTTCACCTGCTATGCAATGCCAGTATGGATTTCCGTATTTGTAGAGAGTTTTGCGTGTAATTTTCTTTAATATGGAAGGATTTACATTCTTTTGAATAAAATCACAATCGAATTTTATTCTTAAATTAGCAATATTATCTATTCCTTCTTTTGAGTTAAACATTTTGTTGTAACTTACAAGTAGTGGTTTCATCCCTAACTTATTCTTAACCATGTCTATTATAAAATAACTATCTTTACCTCCAGACACTGGGACTATGCAATCGTATTTAGCTGTTTTTGATTTGTAGGAATTTGTAATCTTCTTTAACTTTTTAAATCTTTGTGACCAGTCCAGGGAATTCTTTTCTTCATGTATCCTGCAGCCGCTACAAACTCCTTCCTCATCAATTACAAGACCAAGAGGATGATTAGAATCATATAAGCATCTCTTACACTCTAGAACCATTCTTTTGCACCTTGGGTCAGTTTTCCATAACTAAGTTGTCGAGTAGATTTATGCTGACTATTTTTAATTAAATTCCAGTTCGCTAATTCTGAATAATTTAAAAAATTACCTATTCCAACAGCAGAAACATTTTTATTATTTAAAAGATTGGAGATTTGTGAGCCTGTTGAAATACCCCCAAAACATATAATTTGAATATCAGATTCATGAAATGGAGTTAATATTTTTTTATTAAAAGATTCACTCTTGCCCTCATTCTTGACATCAATTAGCAATAATTCGCTTGCAGAAGTCATATTATCTAATATTTTATTAGTATTTAAATTGCTGGTGGTTTTATCTATGTAGTTAAATTTTTTTAAGCCATTTCCATTTGTAAAAACTGATTGCGCTATTACTAATGCCTGTGCTCCAATTGCTGAAGAGATGTTCTTTGCTGCTTCTGGCTTTGAATCTATTAAACTTTCAATACCAATTCTATCGGCGCCTGACTTAATTACTTTAAGAGCATCTGATACATCTCTTATCCCGCCAATATAGGTTAAAGGAGTGGATATTTTTTTTTGAGCTATGGTTTCAAGTAATTCAATATTTGGACCAAGGCCATGCCTAGATCTTGAAATATCAGAAACAACTATTTCTTCTAATTGCCATCTATCCAAATTTTGAGCAATTATTTCAGGCCTTCCGAGCGGTCTATAAGTATTATATCCAATAGATTGAACAGCCCAGTTATTCATTACAGTTATTACTCCAACTATTCTTTTAATCATTACGCTATTAACTCATTTAAAAGTTTTCTTCCAATAAGTTGACTTTTTTCAGGATGAAATTGGAGACCAAAAAATGAACCTTTACTTACTATTGAAGAAAACTTTTCAATATTTCTGGTTACTCCTACAGAATTATTTTTTTTGTAGGGAACATAAAAAGAGTGATTAAAGTAAAAATTTTTATATTTATTTTCAATGCCATCCAATAATTTTGTGTGAACGTTATTCCATCCTATATGACAATAATTTTTAGGAAATTTTTTAACCTTACCCTTTATTATCCCGAGGCATGGAGTATTTCCCTCCTCAGAAAATTCATAAAATAGCTGCATGCCTAAACATATACCAATAATTCTTATCTCATTTTTAATAAAAATTTTATGTATTAAAACATCTAAATTATTCTTCTTTATATTTTGCATTGCAAAATTCATTGATCCAACTCCAGGAAGAATGATTGTAGAGATTCCGCCTAAGTCCATCTCTTTTTTAACAATTTTGGTATTGCAACCAAGCAATTGAAGGCAGTTTAATATAGATGATAGATTCCCTGTGCCATAATCCAAAACCCCAACAAGATTTTTTTTCATTATATAATTCCAACACCAACTTTAAATTTTGGAGAGATACTATTATTTGCTCTATCTATTTTAAAGAGTTCTGTATTAGAAAATTTGCGTACTGTAATCCAAAATTCGTCTCTTGAGATTTCAATATATTTGCAAAACTCATCTATATACTTGTCACTGCATTTTCCATCATACTTTTCTACAATTTTAATTGCTTCATCCCTTGATATTTCACCCAATCTAATCATTTCATTAACATAATCAGTCGTTTTTCCAAAACCAAATTTCAAATATTTAATTAGCTGGTTCACGACAACCCAATCTTCATCCAATGCGCTAGTTTGAAAAAGATCGGATGTATTACTTGGGGAATCATCTCTTACCTTTAATCCATTCAAAATTGATATCATTCCATTATTTTTTAGAGACCAGTCACCCAAAAACCAGCCAAGGTAAACAATCTGTATATTATTTTTTAACATTTCTTTTTTAGAGGGATATTTATACGGAAGAATATCTTTTTCAGAAAACCCAGATTTCAACATCCATGAAAAATCACCACCAGAAAGTGTATTCATATTTCTGAGATTATTTCCATCAAAACCTGTTTTTCCTAGAGTTTTTAGATCGCCTCTTTGCAGTCCAGGATTTTCACCCCATAAAATTAAAGGGATTTTTAAGTCAATAGCCAGCCTCGGAACTCCAGAAAAAAGTGCTAATTCAGTTGATTTTGCCCAATTTCCGAAAATTTTAAATCCTGCTTTCATAAGCCTCTTCCAAACAATTGGAGCAGGGCATATTTGAAAAACATCAAACCCTCTATTAATTAAATTAGAAAGGTTATTTGCTCCAATATTTGTTAGCTGATGAGGAGGATATTGTATGCTCACCAACAAAGGCCTTAACTTAAGGTAGTCTCTTATCCATATAGCCTGCCTCAAGCTATCTTTGCCACCACTTACCCCAATTATGCAGTCATATTGAGCTGATGGATTTCTATACTTTTCTACTAAGTCAAATAGAATTCCTTTTCTTTCTTCCCAGTTTACCTCTTTAAATTTTTTAAAATAATTGCAAGCTGGGCAAACACCTTTTTTAAAAACAGTGTTTGGTCTGGTATCAGGCTGAAGACATTCTTTGCAATAATTCATATTCTTTTGTAAAAAATTAAAGGCAACTTTGATGTGTAAATGCCTAGTTTAAAAAATTTTAAAAGATAATATTTATCTTTATCTGCTAAAAAATTTAGTCAAATCTAACTATATATTCTTAATTAGAAGGACCATAGATTATTAGAAATAAAATTTTTGATCTTATCTTGAAATACAATTAAGCATTTCTTTTTTTAAAGTGTTTTGATCTTTAAATAATAAATGACCATCTCTCTTCTTTAATGAATTCATAAAATCTTTTCTAAGCGCGGCATAATATATTTTATTTTGCCATTTATTATCCTTATAAAAATAGTTTCTAGCAATTCCCTCTTTTTTATATCCAAATATAGATAGCATATCTACAAACCCAGATAGTTTTTCATGAGTGCCTTCTTCTATGCGCTCAAGATTGAGTTTCATGAATGCGTGATGAGTCATAAGTCCCATAGCTTCAATTCCAGCCGTCATTGAATGCTCTTCACCAAGCGTGATAGCTAATTTAGATCGTTTGTTAAAGTGATCTATATTCTGCAGGGTGATATTTCCGATTAATAGATCTGACGATGAGTCATAAATTGAAAGTAAAATATTTGATTTATCAGAAATTATTTTACGAACAATTTCTAGCTCCTGATCTAGTGTAACTGGATAGATGCCATGTTGATTATATTTTGTCACCTCAGAATCGTTATACCAATTATGCCAGCCTGATTCAGCTACATCTTTCTCAGTAGGAATTCGCAATTCTATTGAATGGCCTTTTAAAAAATATTTTTTCAACATATTTCAATTATATCGTATCTATAAAAATTTTATTAAGGCCGCTATCCCAGGGCTTTATTTTGACTAAATCTACTTCATAAACATCATCATTGCTGTTATTGAAAATCTTATTTATAAACATTGATGCTGGTTTATTTCGTTCTGTTGACTCGAAAATAATTTTTAACTTAGGTGTTACATTCTTCAGAAGGTATCTTAAAAAGTAATACTCTAAATCTCTTTGAAAAACTCTGCATGACATCACAAATGATAAAGCAGTATTTGTTGAGTCAATTAATATTGATATAACTTCACCATGCTCACCATTCTTATCAGAGAGACTTGCACTAAAAAGGTTGCCACCATTTTTTATTATTTCCAAAACTTCCTTTTCATCTCTTCTTATTCCATTTAGATTGAATTGATTTGTTTTGTTAATAAGTTGTATAGCTCTTTGATTATCATCCTCACTTCTATCGTGGATGGTTACCTGCATTTTTAATGATTGAAGATAGTCAGAAAGATCAATAATTTCATTCTTTAAATCATGAGAAGTTTGAACAACATTTTTATACATTTTTGTTCTATTTTTATCTTCTGCTGTTATTTTTGATGTTGCAACTTTTACTTCGAGTTCTGTAAAAATTTTGTTGAGGCCGTTTAAATCTTTTGGAAAGAGAAATGTATCAACTTCTGGTAAATATTCTAATATTTCATTTACCTCTACTGGATTATCATCAATAAACACAAAATGCTCTAAGCCAAGATTTAATTCCTTAGATAGCTCCCTAATCATTATTGACTTTCTTTCATATGAAGCTTTTATTGCAACAAAATCTTCATGCTTTACAAGAAATGGTTTTGTTCTGAGAGCTTCTTCGACTAAGTCAAGATCATTTTTTGAGCATATAGCCAATAAAATCCCTCTTTCTTTAAGAATTTTAAGATACCCTTGGTATACAAAATGGATATGACTTGAGGGATCCGTCTCGGCTGAGATACCGTCCAAACCATCTTCTCCCAAAACTCCTTTCCAAAATGTCTCATCAAGATCTGTAATGATTATTTTCTTAGCCTCATTATTTGAAATGTTTAAAGCAAGTAAAATTTCTTTTGCAGTTTCATCAAGACACAGATTATCAAAGGGACATCCATTTGAAATAAAATTTTTGAGACATATGCCATTCTCAATAATTGTTGAGCCTAGCTTACTCGCAAGCATTTTAAGTTCACTAGTTAAAGACTCTCTTTCGTTAGAATTTAAAAAAATTGGTGGCAAGGGAGCTGAAAAATAAAATATCTCTTGAAAAGATTGTTTATCTATAAGTTGAAAGTTTTGATTTAGTTCATTTTGATACTCAGCATCAAGAGATGTTATTCCAGTTCTCCAGTTAAGAGACTCAATTAAATCCCAAGGGAAGAGAAATAAAATCTCTCGATCATTAAGCGTATTAGATATCAAATGTTGTTTCAGAGTGCCAAATTCATTTGTTGATATTAGTAGATCAGCATCATAGGATTGAATCATATTAGCTCTAAGAAAATGAATTAACGGATCAATATTTACAGAACAAGTTATCGATCGTGATTCACTTTGATCAGTAGCAGTATTCTTAATTACTTTTAGGGCTTGAAGATAAGTTAGAGATTTATTACCCATGATTAATTTTTTTAACAAATTTGGAAAAACTCAAAAGCTAATATTTTTTAATAATCTGGTGGATGTTTTCAAAAGACGTAAATTGCTCATAATCATCTGGATCAATTGATATATTAAATTCCGATTCTACAGCAACAATAAGGTTTACCTGCATCATTGAGTCCCAATTTTTTTGAGTAGCGTTCGATAGCGTGCTTATATCGTGATTGGACTCAAGGTCGAATATTTCTATAAAAATATTTTCAAGAGCATTAAGATTTTTCATAATTTAACGAGGAATGTTATATGCATTCTATCAAAAATATTCTTTAAATTATATGTGGCATGAATGTGATTTCGCTAAAGGCACACTCATATAATTTTCTAATGATTAGCCTAGATTTTCAGTATAATTGTCTAATGATAGCAAGTTTTAGACGAGGGTGATTTAAATCAATTAAGTTACTATACTGTTCAATAATAAAAATATGAAAGTTTCAGAAGCCGTAAGATCTAGAAAATCTATCAGAGATTTTTTAAATACTCCTGTGGATAATGCTCTATTAAAATCATTACTAGAAAAATCATCTAGGTCTCCTTCAGGTGGAAACCTTCAACCGTGGAAGATATTTGTGCTTAATAAAGAAACTATGAAAGATTTCTTAATATTTGAAGAAGGCTGGGTCGGCGATCAAGTGCAAGAGTATGAAATTTATCCGCCTAAGTTAAAGGAGCCATATCGCACTAATAGATATCAGCTTGGAGAGCAGATGTATGGATTGCTTGATATTCCAAAAGACGATAAAAAAGCAAGATTAGAGCAGGTAATGAAAAATTTTAATTTTTTTGGCGCTCCTGCAGGTTTTTTTTGTTTTGTTGATAGGCAAATGGGACCCCCTCAATGGTCTGATTTAGGTATGTTTCTCCAAACTTTTATGCTTTTAGCAAGAGAAGCTGGCCTAGACACATGTGCGCAAGAATCTTGGTCAATTAGAAGTAGTAGTGTTAGTTCTTTTGTTGATGCTGGGGAAGAGTTAATGCTTTTTTGCGGTATGGCAGTTGGTTACAAAAACCCAGAATCTGTCATAAACGAATTATGCAGTGAGAGGCAGCCATTAGAAGAGTGGGCTCATTTTTTGACACATGAATAGAGTTCAAAGAGGAGTTTTTTTAAAATCAAGAAGAAATTTTTTGAAAGACAGCTTTATTCTAATAAATTTTATTGGACTGGGGTCGCTTTTATTTTCACCACTCTATAAAAATTCATACGTAAATAAATTTCCAAGGGTTACTCACAAAAATGGGTGGATGCTTTTGAGTAGCGATATTGATAAATGATTTCAGATCTTAATAAGTTAGATATTAAAGATATATCCGATGTTGATTATTGTATTATTGGATCTGGTCCTGCTGGGATTACTCTTGCCTTAGAACTCGAAAGGGCTGGAAAAAATATTTTGTTAATGGAAGCAGGCGATGTTCAATGGACGAAAGAGTCTACTGATTGCTACAAAGGAGTTAATAGTGGAGATCAATATTTTGATTTAGCATTTACAAGGCAAAGATTTTTTGGCGGTACAAGCAATCACTGGACTGGTTGGTGCAGAAATTTAGATGAAAGTGATTTTAGTTCAGGAAAAATTTCTGGTGTTAATTGGCCAATTTCAAAAAAAGATCTCGATCCCTATCTCCAGAAATCATGTGAGATTTTAGAAGTAGATTCTAACTTTGCTAACGAATCTCTTTCAACAGAGTTTGGTGTTGAAGCCCAGCAATTTAATTTTTCACCGCCTGTAAGGTTTGGTCAAAAGTACAAAAACCGAATAGAAAAGTCTAACTCCATTCATCTCATTTTAAATGCAAACCTTACAGATCTAATATATGACAACACTCGTGTTTATGAGGCGATGTTTCATTCCTATACTGGAAATAATTTTATTTCTAAAGCCAAAACATTTGTTCTGGCAACGGGAGGCATAGAAAATTCAAGATTATTACTTTGGTTTAATAAAAAAAATCAAATAAAATTGATCGATGACCGGTCACCACTTGGCAAATACTGGATGGAACATCCTCATTTTTATATTGGTAAAGCATTTTTAGATCGAAGATGGGAGAATGCATATCTTGGTTTGGATGCCGCAACTAGAAGAAGTCTGGGGATATTAAATGCGGGTATTAGAATAGAAGGTCTTGGGGATGAGGGTGCTACTGCACTAATCAAAGATATTATGTGTGTTGCACCCGATTTAGGAAAAAAGATTGGCAATCTTTTTGAAAAGAACCTTGTGTGTGCTGCAGAAATAAGGGGCGCATGGGAACAAGTTCCCAATATCGATAGCGCAATACAAATTTCTGAGAATCAATTCGATTCATTTGGTATACCTAGACCGCTACTTAATTGGAAAAAGACCAGCTTTGATATAGAAACTATAAGTAAAACCCTTCAACAAATTAATGCATGGGTTTTGTTTGAAAATATGGGCAGATTTAAATTTAATAATTGGCTTTTAACAGAGGGGCCTTTTCCTGATAGCATTGAGACAGGCGGCCATCATCACTTGGGAGGAACTAGGATGGGGACCAATATTTCTGATGGGGTTGTAGATATTAACTTAAAAGTATTTAATAAAGAAAATTTTTACATATTGGGCTCATCTGTTTTTCCTACAGGGGGGCATGCAAATCCTACTCTAACAATTTTACAATTAGCTATGAGACTCTCATCTCATCTTTTGCAGAGGTAAATTAGTTAGTTTTATGAAAAATTTTGATTTTCAGCTTTCAATTAGTCAAAGTTACTCATTTTAAAGCTTCATGATTACGCATAGATTAAGCCTTTATCCACGCATACTAAATGCATCATCATTAGTCAATTAAATTCTAACGATGTTATTTCATCAGCTTTTTAAAATTTCTCAAATATTTGATCAGAAATTTGAAAGATTTTATCTACCTCTGATAGTGGTGTTCTTGGTCTTGTTGCTAATTAATTCCATATATTATATTAATTTCTTTGTTTACTCCTTCAACGAATGGCTTGTGGCAGACTGGCTGATTAATTATTCTGGAGGATTTACTCGTAGAGGTTTATCTGGAGAGTTAATTTTTCTAATTAGCAATTTTTTTAACTGGGATGTTTTAGATTTTCTATTCTACTTTTTTTCTTTTTTTCAGTTTTTATTATTTTTTAGTATATTAATTTTACTGTATAAAAAGAAAATAACTTTCTGGTTTTTCTTAATTTTTGCATCACCATCTTTTTTATCTTTCTATTTTTTTGACCCTTCCATAATATCTAGAAAAGAAATATTAATTTATATTTCATATTTTGCCTGGATCATTTTTTTAGCCAAAAAAAGAAATTTAACTTTACGTGCCTCAATATTTTTTTCCCTTATAGCAGTCTTTATTACACTTCTTCATGAGATTTTTGTATTTTATAGCGTCATTTTTTATTTATTTACATTAATTTATTTTGATAAAAAGTTATTCACATTTAACGTCTCTATTTTGATACCAGCATCATCCATCATTACACTAATAATATTGATGTTTGCGCCAACTGGCTTTAATGCAACTGAGGTATGTGACAGGATAGTCCAGGCTGGAGTTGATCCTAGTGTATGTCAGGATGGAGTTTTGAGTTGGCCGGCCACAGGAGTAGTTGAAGGTTTTATTTTAAATCTTGGTATCTATAACATTTGGACGCCTCTCGGATTAGTTTTAATTTTGACTCTTCCACTAATTGCGCCTATTTTATATTGCTCTTCCAACATACTTTTAAGCAGGGTATCTAAAAAGCTTTTTTACTGTTTAATCCTGCAGCTAATATTTATGTCGCCCCTATTTATCGTAGCTACTGACTGGGGAAGATGGATTAATATTCAATCAATTTTATTGGGACTATCTATGATAGTTTTTTTAGAATCAAAGAAAAACACTGAAACTCACATCATACAATATTCAACATCAGAAAAAGTTTTAGGATATGGGATGCCAATTATTTTATTGATTTTTATGAGCTCATGGAATTTGAAACATTGCTGTCGAGATGGCAATTTTCTTATTGAGTTCAATGGAATAATTGGATCAATTCAGAGCCTTATAATTTAGTAAAATTGATATTTTTTAATTTAATAACAATATAATTAGCTATATTATTTGGCCATCTATAGTATTTATGCGAACAAAACACATTCTGATTATCTTTTTATCGTCATTTATATTTATTTTATTTTTAATTAATTCTGGTTTTTTTTCATCTAAGCTTTCCTGGGATGAAGTTGATTATGCAAATGCATCTAGGGAAGGGATTCTTATTAATGCTTTTGATTTAAAAGACCTTAACATGATCCAATTTATTAAAATAGGAATGGCAAAGTCATCCAATAATAGGGATGAAATTATTAAAATTTCCTCAGAAGTCTTTCCAGAGGATGAGCAACCATTTTTGATGAGACATTTTCATCCGCCTCTGCCAGTTTATTATTGGAGTTTGTTTACTACGTCTACTAACAGCATTGTTGATTTGCCATTGAGATTAAGCTCAGTATTTTTTTTTATTTTATTTATTGTATTATTTTTAACCCTTGGATTGAAACAGAAAGAGATTCAGCCTAATAAATCCCCTTTGCAAGATTTATTAGTATTTTGTTTGTTCACTTCCCCAGTATTTTTTTTAAGTAATTCATCATTAAATTTTCATATTTTTCACGCCCTAGCATGCTTATTTTTTGCATTTAATCTTCAAAATTACCTAAAAAAATACTCCAATAAAAATGAATGGTTTTTAGCCTTTTCTCTTGCGGGCCTTTTGCTTACTCTAGAAACAGGCATCTTTGTAGTATTTGTTGGTTTTTTGACCGCTATTTTTTATAAGGGTATAAAATATTTACTTTCATCTGATTTACTAAGATTGTTTGTAAAGTCTTTTATGATTTTCATTGTTTTTTGGCCAGGCGCAATCATTTCAGGCGGCCCTATCAAATCTTGGTTTATGTATGTCTATAGAATTTTCTTTAATTCAAACGCAGAATATAAAGGTTTAGATATTTTTTCAAACTTAATGCAATTTATAAGCTCAAATTTACTTTTAACACTAATTATTATCATAAATATAGTAGTGCTTATTTCAAAAAATTCAACAAAGGAAATTTTCAATGTCCCAGTCGTATTGGGGCTAGCGTACGGAGCATTTTTAATGCCTTTTGCTCTGAATTATACATATTTCATCCCAGCAGTTACATTAATAGTATTTGGAATTTATATTCAACATGAAAAGACTACTATATAAATCTTTTGATCCTTCTATATTAATTTTGACAGCTTTTTTTATATTTAAGCTTTTCTTGCTACTTCCAGTTGAAATTAGAAGTGATCATATTGACTCTATTGACGAACTTAAATACTTCTTAGATGAACATAACTACAAATCAAAAAAATACTAGCAAATGGACCTCATATACTCAAATATTACCTTGATCACAAAGATATTGATTCCCTAAATAGTTTAGATAAGCAAAATCCTAGGTTCTATCAAAGACAAAGTTATGAATATATAAATATTGAAAAAAAAATAGAGAATAAAATTTACGACATTATAGTTATCAGTAATAATTCTGATTTTAATACTCAGTCATATAAAAAAATTGTTAACTTTGGTTATAAAGAGTATAAAATAACTGGCTTTAATATATTTATAAAATAATTATCTCCCTTTTTAATTAATATGAAACGCATTTTAGTCACTGGTGGTGCAGGATTTCTTGGATCGCATCTTTGCGATGCTCTTATTGCAAGAGGGGATTTTGTTATATGTCTAGATAACCTATACACAGGTTCAAAAAATAACATTAGTCATCTTGAAGAAAATGAACACTTTAATTTTATAGACGCCGATGTTACTGCGTTGGATGGTTTGGATGCAGATATTGATGAGATATATAATCTTGCTTGTCCAGCCTCTCCAATTCACTATCAACATAACCCAGTAAAAACAATCAAAACTAGCGTTTTAGGAGCAATTAATATTCTTGAACTTGCTAACAAATATAACGCAAAAGTCTTACAGGCCTCGACATCTGAAATTTATGGGGATCCATTGGAGCATCCTCAAAAAGAGTCTTATTGGGGCAATGTTAATCCAATAGGAGTCAGGAGCTGTTACGATGAGGGAAAGAGATGCGCTGAAACTCTTTGTATTGATTATCAAAGACAATTTGGAGTAGATACGAGAATAGTAAGGATTTTTAATACCTATGGCCCTCGAATGAATAAGGATGATGGGCGTGTAGTAAGCAACTTTATAGTACAAGCCATTAAAGGTGAAAATTTAACAATCTTTGGTGACGGCGGCCAAACCAGAAGCTTTTGCTATTATTCTGATTTAATTGATGGCTTTATTAAAACCATGGATACTGACCAATCAAAGACCCCAATAAACTTAGGGAATCCTCGTGAGTTTACAATTTTGGAGCTTGCTGAATTAATTATGAAAAAAGTCAACTCAAAAAGCTCAATCAGCTTTAATGATTTGCCCAGCGATGATCCAAAGCAAAGAAGGCCAGATATTTCTTATGCAGTTTCAAAGTTAAACTGGCGACCATCTATAGACATTGAAGAAGGCTTAGATGCAACAATTAACTATTTTAAATCAATATTATGAAATTATCTGTAATCATCCCATGTTTCAATGAATATAATTCATTGCTGGAATTATTAAAAAAGGTTCATGAATCACCTTATGAAAATAAAGAAATTGTTTTAGTAGATGATTTTTCTACAGACGGAACCAGGGACCTGATCAATAATAATGAAGAAGTTAACTCACTTATAGATATTGTGCTCATGCATGAAAAAAATATGGGTAAAGGGGCCGCTTTAAGAACAGGTATTGCTGCAGCAAATGGAGATATTATTATTATTCAAGATGCAGATTTAGAGTATGATCCAAGCGAGTATCCAAGATTAATTGAACCTATTATCAATAATAAGGCTGATGTAGTCTATGGATCTCGATTTTCTGGTGGAGATGTAAAAAGAGTTCTATATTTTTGGCATCGAATTGGAAATGGCTTTCTTACGCTTCTTTCAAATATGATGACGAATATCAATTTAACGGATATGGAGACTTGCTATAAAGCATTTAAATCTGAGGTAATAAAGAACATTGATATAAAAGAAAACCGATTTGGTTTCGAGCCAGAAGTTACCGCAAAAATAGCTAGACAAAACTTAAGAATTTTTGAGGTAGGAATCTCTTACTATGGAAGAACTTATGACGAAGGAAAAAAAATTGGTTGGAAAGACGGTTTTAGAGCCATATATTGCATTATTAAATATAGGTTTGTTAAGTAGAACTTTTAAAAATGAAGTATTTTCTTGATCCAAAATTCCATAAAAATGTAAGCCCAGTTGCAACAATTTTTGATAGCATAATATTAAGCGACATGTAGCTAACAAAGATGGTCAGAAAGGCTAAATTAAAAATTAATCCAATCCCACTAACAAAAAAAACCAAAGAGATTTCTTTATTTTTTTTAAACTTTATCTCTGATTGAAATATTGTCTTTATACTTATCGCATAGTTAACATACGTTGAAAAGAAAAATGATATACATGCTGCAACTAAAAAATTAATATTGATGATAAAAACCAAAACTGCAAATATCATCCAGTCAACTATCGCTGCAGTGCCACCAATAAAAAAATAATTAAAAAGATGATTGAGTTCGTATTTCTTCAGCAGCATTACTATTTTTTTTAAAAACATAATTCATTATAAGCTTTGAGATAAGTAAATGTTTACGCCAATTGATTTGTCAGCAAACTTTTTAAGTATAAATCAGTTAATATGAGCATAAATCTCTCAATGAAAATAAACTTTTAAATTTAATCTATGAATATTAGTATTGTGTTGATAGCTCATAATGAATCCGAAGTTCAATTTTTTAGTCAGATGAATGCGATTAACGATCAAACTTATCCAGCTTCAGAAGTTATATTAATAGATACTTCGCTTGATGAGCTATTCCGTTCACATTTTCAAGAATTTCAACTAGATGCTAAAAAACAATATTTTCATTCGCCTAACTCATATCCTGGAAGAAGCAGAAATATTGGAGTGAATGAGTCCAAATTTGAAAATATTGCATTTTTGGATATGAAAACCATCCCATCTCTATGTTGGCTGGAAGAAATGGTTAAAACAATAAATTATTATGATAGTGAATATGTTTTTGGATCTACAGTGTTCAGAGCGACGTCCTCTTTTGAAAGGTTATATCAATATTGTACATACGGAAATGCAGCCCATGAAACAGTTCCTGGAACACTTATTAAAAAAAACTTTTTTAAAGTTATTGGTGACTTTCTTCCAAAGGCTAGAGCTGCTGAGGATATTGAGTGGAGAGATAGAATTAAAACAACAACATCTCGAATCAATCCCAATAAACCATTGTTAACTTATTCCAGCTTACCATCTTCATATGGAGAACTTCTCTTAAAATATATCAGGAATTCTTTTTATGGAGCTATGCTTGATGTTTTAAAAAATATAAAAGAAGCATATTTAAGTTTATTTTTAATATTAGTTTTTTTACTAATTCCTAGATGGAATTATTTGCTATCAGATTGGGATCAAAGCCCATTTTTCATAGATGACATTACAAAAAAAATTTATTTCTCTTTATTATTTTTGTTTATTTTTTACTATTTCTTAAATAGGTTTCTATTAAAAAAACGATCTTCAAATACCCTGATAATTTTAAAATATCTTTCGTATATTATTGTTTTTTATAGTGTGTATCGTTGGAATGATCTCTTAGGAGATATCTCATTATCAATTTCATTGTACATACCTCATATCACTAAAGCTTTTTTAGGCTCGCTAGTGTTTGCATCGGTTATAAATAGAGGAATTTTTGTGCCCCTAAAAAATAATGTTTTACCATCCTCCTTGTTTCCAATATATTGGATAAAAGTTGGTTTATTAGGGTGTATACTTGATATTTTAAAGGCTCCAATATACATTCTTGGGTCATTTTTTGCATTAATTAAGAGATGAAAGTTTTTTTAAAAAGTATCCTTGACTCTATGCTATTAACTCTGCCGCAGTCTGTAATATTTGATAAGTTGGCTGGATTCATTAATTTCTACCGTGCTCATCGAAGGTTGCCAAACAATGATTCATTTCTTATTAATGACATTTTTTTTAAAATTAAAACCAGCAATGAAATTGTTAGTCCAATCAGAGTTTTTACTTCTGATAAAGAACTTGTAAAAACTTTTATTACAGCAACTGTTGGCGAAAAGTACAATGTCCCCACCATTGCAGTTTTATATTCTGATGAGCAGATTGATAATTTTAATTTTCCAGACTCCTGTTGCATCAAACCAACACATGCATCAGGAAGATTTATGATTAGAGATA
>CABXFE010000014.1 GCA_902511425.1 uncultured SAR86 cluster bacterium | reverse complement strand
AAAAGAGTTTATGAGTTGAAAAGAATTGGCGGAGAGACAGGGATTCGAACCCTGGAAACCCGCGAAGGTTTGCTGGTTTTCAAGACCAGTGCATTCAACCGCTCTGCCATCTCTCCGTTCCTTTGGATAAAGCATTTTAAAGACTTTTGGAAATAAGTAAACGATGCAGAATAAGCATTTTATTGACATAAATTAAGTATATTTGTTTAATACTCATATCGTTCATCCTATTCTTGGGACGGAAGTAAGTAATAATACTGAAGGAACGCATCTTATTGCCATCCGGCAGGAGATGAAAAAATGACTAAATGGGAATATAAAATTGTTGATCACAGCAATTCAACTTCAATGGGTTACTCAAACGAGGAAACAGAAGCTTTTAAGATCGAATATAAAGATGCTGTTCATTGGAAATATGAAATGTCTAGGGTCGAATTAAATAAGCTTGGACAAGAAGGCTGGGAATTAGTCACTCAAGATGGAGCCAGTCAAATATATTTGAGACGTCCACTATAAGACAATGTCTTTAGAGGAGCTAAGGGTAATAACTATTGTTTATGTTAGCGCTCTTGCTCCTCTAATAATTTATTTTTATAAAAAAGATAGTATCCCACTCTGGGTACCATCGATATATTTAGGATCTTTTCTTATTTGTTCATTGAGCTGGGAACTCTGGTTTACCTATGGTTGGATTGATGGAGATCCTGTAAATGTCAGAAGATCAGAAGTCTTGAATACATGGATTCCAATGCATCTTAATTGGCTTCTAAATTCTTTAGCAGATGCGGGAACAATTTCCATGGGAGGCTTGTGGTTAATGTGGAAATATAGCAAACAAAACATTCAAGTTTTTGAACAATGGAACTGGGGAGCTTTTAGCATTCTACTAATATGGTGCATAACTCAAAATCTTTTTGTAGAACTTTTTTTATATCACGATCAATTATCTGAGGGTAAGTCACTATCATGGGCGCCTCTAGCTCCTACCGGTCAGTTCTTTAACCCGCTATTATTTGAATTTAACGGAAGAAGCGTAATGTTTCAAACACAATTACCTTGGTTAATAATGGCGCCAATCTTATATAAATTAACTATCTTGTTGGCTAGAAGAACTGTAAGTTAAAAAACCTCAAATATTGCGTGTATTATCTCTAGATGGATTCAAATCAACACAGAGTTATAGGGTTTTGGAGAGGCTGGTCAATTGCTGTGGGCTGTGCGATAGGCTCAGGTATATTTATGATGCCAACTTTGTTGGCTCCCTATGGATTGCTAGGATTTAGTGGGTGGCTTGTAGCTGGCGCTGGATCAATATTGGTGGCCTTAACAATGGCAAGATTGGTTATAAGGATCCCTAAAACTGGCGGACCTTATGTTTATGTTAACGAAGGGCTTGGTAATTTTGCAGGTTTTATAATTGCATGGACTTATTGGGTATCATGTATTTCAGCTATTGCTGGAATATCAATTGCTTTTGTGGGCTACTTAGGATTTTTTCTTCCTCAAATTATTGCCTCTCAAGTTCATTCTTTGCTTGTATCACTCCTGCTCATTTGGATTATTGTTTTTCTTAATATTAAAAGTTTAGAAAATAGCTCTAAATTTCAGCTTGTCACTACTTTATTAAAATTATTACCACTTATATTTATAATTTTACTTGGAGCAGCAAACTTTAATACAGCTAATTTACCAGAGCTGAATCCAAGCAATCTTCATCCCATTTCACTTATTGCCACAGTTACAACCTTAGTTATGTGGTCATTTATTGGAATTGAAACAGCGACTGTGCCAGCAGAAAATGTAATTAATCCTCAGAAAACTATTCCCAAGGTGTTGATTGCATCAGTTTTAACGATACTTATTCTTTATATCTTGGTAAGTATTGCAATAGCAGTTTTAGTTCCAGCAAATGAATTGATAAACTCCTCTGCTCCATTTGCATTAGCTGCAACAAAAGTCTTGGGAGTAACAGGCGGAACAATAATTAGCATAGGTGCTCTTATATCTACTCTAGGTTCATTAAATGCAAATACACTGACTGCAGGCAATCTAAGCCTTGCCGCTGCAAGAGATGGTCTGCTTCCAGCAAAATTTGTAATTTTAAATAAAAATGGGACGCCGCTCTTTAGTTATTTGCTTACAGGGTCATTTGTTAGCATTCTTTTGATATTGAATTATACAAAAGGGGTAGTAAATGCATTTATTTTCATGGCTATGCTGTCAACGTTATCTACCTTAATAGCTTATTCATTCTGCGCAATCGCAGAATTTAAATTTGCACGAGTGGATATCAATAATTCTCAAAGAAATAATGCAATGTTAATTTCATGTGGTACATTTTTTTATGCATTTTTTGCTATTTGGGGGGCTGGTATTGAAATGATATTTTATTCTTTTATCCTTATTTTGATTGGCATGCCAATTTACTTACTTAAAAAATAAACTCATGCGTGAAATGAATGAATACTCTAAAATCAAAGAAGTGGCGATCAGGTCACCTCTTCAAGGTTTCGTTAGTGAAGAAAAACTCTCACGTGAGTGGGAGCCGTTAAGATTTCATGCAAAACCTCATCTTGAAAAAGCAATTGTTGAATTTAATTACTTTAGAAATTTGCTTTTAGAAGAGGAAATAGAAATTGTTGATTTGCCCTCTTCCGATTTACTGACGATTGATAGTATTTACACAAGAGATAGTATTTTAATATCCAAAGCTGGTTTGATACTTTGTAATATGGGAAGAGAATCTAGGACGCCAGAAGCCAATGAAAATTACAGAACTCTTGCTAAAAAAGGATATGAGATAGCTGGTCAAATCAAAGCGCCTGGAACGCTTGAAGGGGGTGATTTTATTTGGATCGACGATAATCATGCTGCTGTTGGACTAGGTCCAAGAACTAATCTTGACGGCATAGAGCAATTAAAAAAAATATTAGGCTCTGAAGTAGATTTGCATGTTGTAAATTTACCAGATCCAGAGCACCCTGATGATGTTCTTCATTTGATGTCAATAATTTCACCTCTAGATAAAGATCTAGCTTTAATTTATAAACCTTTCATGCCAGATACTTTTATTAGCTGGCTTAGTAGCTTGGGAATAAAGTTTGTAGAGGTTCCCGATGCTGAATACTTATTGATGGGATGCAATGTTTTGGCAACATCGCCAAGATCAATTATTATGCTTGAAGAATTGCC
Organism: uncultured SAR86 cluster bacterium; assembly: GCA_902511425.1. Taxonomy (GTDB): domain Bacteria; phylum Pseudomonadota; class Gammaproteobacteria; order Magnimaribacterales; family D2472; genus D2472. The sequence goes on along the minus strand of CABXFE010000014.1, from coordinate 30,026 downwards.
GGAGGTAAGTGCTGAACTAGAGAAAGCTGGATGCAAAATCAAGTCTTATAAGGGGCTTGAAATTAGCCGAAAAGGTGAAGGCGGACCAACCTGCTTAACAAGACCACTGCTGAGAATATAATAATGAATGATTCATATAAAAGTTTGCCAGGTTGGACTTATACCAGTGAGGCATTTTTTGAGCTCGAAAAAACAGAATTAATTCTTAAGAACTGGCAATTAGTTTGCCATATTTCCAACGTACCAAATGCTGGAGATTTTTTTACATTTGAGATTTTCAATAAGCGTATTTTTGTTATCAAAGATCAAGATGGCAATATTGAGGCATTTAATAATTTTTGCTCTCATCGAGGTACCAAGCTTATTGATGAAGTTTCGGGAAACTGTAACGGAAAAATTACTTGTCCATATCATGCCTGGGGGTATGACTTTAAGGGAAATCTAATCAAGGTTCCTTATGAAGATCAATTTACAGATCTGAATAAAAAAGACCATGGTCTTCAAAAAATTGAGTTAGAGATATTTCAAGGTTTTATTTTTGTTAAATTACTTGAATCTGATGTGCCAAGTGTTCATGAACAATTTGAGCCATATATTAATGAGATTGAGCAATACAGACTTGAAGAGATGAAGCCTCTAGGCAGAGTTACAATGAGACCTAGAAGCGTTAATTGGAAGCAAATTGCTGATAATTATGTTGATGCATTGCATATACCTGTAGCGCATCCTGGGCTCTCCAATTTGGTTGGTAAAAGTTACGGAGTTGAAGTCTCAAAAAATAATGGCTATGTCCATAAAATGTGGGGAGATGGAACCAATATTCGCAAAGATTGTCTTTCAAACAGGCTTTATGATAAATACTTGCCGCATATGGATCATCTTTCAGATGACAAACAAAGATATTGGCTATATTACAGATTATGGCCAAATCTTGCATTTGATATTTACCCAGAACAAATGGATTTTATGCAGTTTATTCCAATAGACTCCAATACAACCATGATAAGAGAAATTGCGTATGCCCTTCCAGATGAGCGCAGGGAAACAAAGGCAGCTCAATACCTAAATTGGAGAATTAATAGACAAGTAAACAATGAGGACACTCATTTAATCAATCTGGTGCAAGAAGGAATGAATACAAATAATTTTAAATCAGGCCCTCTTGCTGCATCTGAAGTTTGCTTGATTGATAGTGCGAATAAAATTAGGCAAGCGATTCCTATTGCAAGAAATGAATTAAAACCCTCGGACTCTGAAATTTTTTAAACAAATTAAAGCTTTAATTGCTCAATGAAAAATATTTGCGTTAGATGAATTAAATAGTGTGCGGTGCGCCAAAAAATTGATTGATCAAGGGCTCAAATGATTCCAAGCTATCAGTTTCATAATCAGGATCAAATGCAGCTTGATCCCATTCGTCTGTAAATTCAGTAGCCTTTGCATACCACGACTCCTTCTCATATTGTTTGCGTAGGTCCTGTGGCTTTCCCATATAGTGATAATAATGTTCGCCCTGAAAATCTTGATGGGTACGAATAATATGATAAGCATCCTCGCTAACATAGGGTTTAATCATTTCTGCTGCAATCTGACCATGATTAGGCACATTGATGACCTTGCCAATATCATGAATCAAACTGATCAATATCATTTCATCTTCTGCGCCTGCTCTTCTGGCCATTGTTGCTGTCTGAAGTGCATGATGAAGCTGATCTGTTCCAAATCCAAGTGTTAATGACTCGGCCTGTTTAAGCATTGAGAGTATCCTTTTGGGCATATCGAAAATGTGAGGCATATGCTCCTCACTGATATGTTGCCATTCCTCTTGAGTACTTTCATCCATTCTTGTAAACATAAAATCACCTAAACTTGTTTTAACATTAAATAAATTAACTTATTCAAGGCAAAAAAGAAATATATACTATTATTTAATTAGGAGAATTTACATGGCTCAAATTAAAGTTTTTTCGTTTTGGTGTTTGCTATTTTTAATCCCGATTCACCTATCCTCTCAGTCAGAACAGGCTATAGAGGTAAAAGAAGCCTATAAGTATGTTGGCGAAACAAAAATTGTTTGTGGAAAAATCGTATCAACGAAGTATTTAAAAAGAGCTTCTGGTGGGCCTATATTTTTAAATTTTGGTAGGGACTATCCAAATCAGCAGATGACAGGCTTAATTTGGTTTGGAAGATTTTCTGAATATTTTTCTTATAAGCCCGAAAAATTTCTTAAGAGAAAGAATGTTTGTGTTAAAGGTCGCATTTCTGAGCATGAGGGCAAAACTCAAATGGAAATAAGAACCGAGAAACAAATTAAAATAAGAGAATAAATTAAGTAATTGTAAATTTAAGAACGGTATGAATTTTTCCTGCTTGGATTAAATCATCAGAATGTGGTGAACCATCTTTATTTAGTTTTATCTTTGCAAAATAAGCATCAACTCTGTTGTTCGTTACGAGGTCCCTTAAGGTATTTTCAACAATCTGATCATTGTTAAACTCCAAATCAATTTGAGCGTTTTTTAACGTGCCTTTAAGCCATATCTTCGTATGAGAAACTTCTTTTAAATTTCTCCACCAGATATTCGATCTTAATGTCACGCATGTGTAGGAGGACTCATGTTCATGGTAGCTAACAGGTACCAAGTATTGTTTTCCAGATTTTCTACCTTTAAATTGAATGACTAGCACCTGATGACTGATAAGAAAATGTAAAGGTGATCTTGCAAGAAATGCGACAACAGGGTTAATTAAAAACCAAAGATTCATTATTTTAATTCCTTTGCTTGATATGCATTTTCATGAATTTTATTAGATTCGCATGTAACTTTATAAGCATTTTTATTTTTTTTAAATCTTATAGTCGAGTCTGGCTGTTCATCAATAAAATGAAGGGCTGCCCCTCCTTCGATTCCATACATAAAAGAAATGGATTGATCTTCAAGAAATTTTTTAGTTGCCGGACGTCTTTCAGGTTCCTCGTCATAGTGAGGGGCACAACTACCTGGTATAAAGTTCATGCATTCCATCATTTTTAGTTCACTCGCCCAAGAGTCAGTTAATCCAGCTTCAAACCAACAAATAGCGCCTGCACTGACCCCGCTCATGACAATGCCTTGCTCATATGCTTTTTTTAAAATTAAATCTAGGCCCCACTCTTTCCAAACAGCCAACATGCTTTTTGTGTTGCCTCCTCCAACAAAAATTGCATCCTGTTTTAATATATGTTTCTCAAGATCGATGGTTCTCTTAAAAAAACTTATATGAGAAGGATCACAATCAAGTTTTGAAAATACAGAGTAATAATTAACAATATAAGGATCTAAGTCGCCAGTAGCGGTTGGAATAAAACAAATTTTTGGATTCTTTTTGCCTGTTTGATCTAAGATAAATTGTTCAATTAAATTCGAGTCTTGGGTCCTGCCAAAACCCCCTCCACCGATTGCAATTACTTGACGCATTTTCATCCCTGAGAGATATTAGATTTATGAAATTCAGTCATAAATATATCATCATTGGTGCAGGAAGTGCAGGTTGTGTTTTAGCAAATAAACTTTCTGAAAATCCTAGTAATTCAGTTTTGTTAATCGAGGCTGGTCCAATGGATAATTATTCACCAATAAAAATGCCTTTAGCAGCAAGTTCTTTGTTTAAAAACAAAAAATATGGTTGGGGTTATGAAACTGAGCCAGAAAAAAACTTAAACAATAGAACTATTAATTGGCCTCGAGGTAAGACTCTTGGAGGAAGCAGCTCAATCAATGGAATGCTTTATATAAGAGGACAGGCCAATGATTATGAAGAATGGGAAAAAGTTGGAAATAAGGGATGGGGTTATAGAGACCTAATGAAATATTTTATTGAGTTAGAAAATAACCAAAATCATGAAGATCAATACCATGGAAATTTTGGCTCACTGTGGGTGGAAACCTATGAACCAATTCTTGGTGCTTCAAGGTCTTTTTTAAGCGCATGTGAAAAATATGGATTACATAAAAATAATGATTTCAATGGAGAGGATCAAGAAGGTTTTGGTAATTATCAAGTTAATATAAAAAATGGAAAAAGATTCAGTGCATCAGATGCTTTTTTGAGACCGGCACTTGATCGGTCTAATCTGCACTTATTAACGAATACCTTGGTAGAAAAAATTATAACTTCTAATAAAAAAGCTATTGGAGTTAAAGTTAAAAATAAAGATGGTAGCAATATTATTGGATGTACTTCTGAGATAGTGCTTTGTGGTGGAAGCATAAATACTCCTCAAATACTTATGTTATCTGGTATTGGACCCAAAGAAGATCTCATGAAACACAATATATCAGTTGTTGAGGACCTGCCTGGTGTTGGGCAAAATCTACAAGATCATCTTACGGTTAATATCAGCTATAAAATTAATAGATTAAAAACCTTTAGTGAGCTTATGAAACCACTAGGCATGATCAAAAACCTATTTGAATATTTTATTCAGCAAAAAGGACTAATGACCTATCCTGCTTCTGATATTGGTGTATTTTTTAAAACAAATGATGAAGTGCAAACTCCTAATGCGCAGATACATTTTGCTCCCGGAGCAGGTAAATATAATAAGAATGGAGCTATGAAACCTTCATCAGGTATCACAGCTTCTGTCTGCAATTTAAGACCTAAAAGTCGCGGACATCTGACTCTCGCATCATCCAACCCAGCTGATGCACCAAAAATCTATGCAAACTATCTTGATAATGAGGAAGATATTCAATGGATGATAGAAGGCGTTAAGAAAACTCGAGAAATATTTAAAACATCTCCCATGCAAGAATTAGAAGCCATAGAATTGCAGCCAGGGAGTGAGTGTGTAGAAAAATCTGACATAGCAGAATTTATTAGAAATGAATCATTGTCAGTCTATCATCCAGTTGGTACCTGTAAGATGGGGTTAACCAAAGAATGTGTAGTCGATGATCAATTAAAGGTGAGAGGTATTTCTGGGCTTAGGGTGGCTGATGCATCAATATTTCCGAGTATTATTTCAGGTAACACAAATGCAACCTGCAATGTTGTTGGAGCTAAGTGTGCTGATTTAATTTTACAGAAGAGATAATTTTATTTCTGAAAAACAATCTTACCGCCTACTACAGTTAATATATTTTTAGATTCCAGTATCTTTTCTTCAGGAATGCTCATTAAATCTTGATCAAAAATAGAAAAATCAGCCAATTTACCAACTTCAATGGTGCCCTTCACATCCTCCTGAAAAGAGGCGATCGCAGGCCAAATTGTAAACATTTTTAATGCCTCAAACCGAGTGAGTCTCTGATCTAGATTCCAGCCATCAGAATGATACCCATCTACATCTTTTCGAGTAACAGCGGCATAGAACTCTATTCTTGGATCACCAATCTCAACTGGCGCATCAGTCCCGCCAGCAATAATTAGACCCTGATCAATGAGATTCCTCCATGCATATGCATTATCAATTCTTTCAAGTCCCAATCTTTCAATTGCAAAATGTAAATCTCCAATAGCGTGTGATGGTTGCATTGAAGGAATAATATTTAATTCAACAAAGCGCTTTTGATCAACCGGGGTAACATTTTGTGAATGCTCTATTCTCCACCTAGGGGATTCTAAGAATTGATTATTCTTTTGTGCTTTAATAAAAGTTTCTTCATACCAATCTAAAACCACTCTATTTCCATGATCTCCAATGGCATGAGTTCCAATTTGAATGCCTTTATTTAATGCTTTTGATAGCCTAGGTTTTGTGTCTTCTTCAAGAAATATAAAGACTCCCTTACCATCATAATCACTATACTCTTCTAATAGTGCGGCCCCTCTAGAGCCAAGAGCTCCGTCAGCATACATCTTAATAGCTCTAACTGTTAAAAAATGATCTGGGTCAATAATTGGTCCATTTTCAATTAAGCGATCTGCAGGTTCGCCATCGCTCACCATAAAATAAACTCTCTGAAGTAAATTATTCTCAGATTTAATTTCATTTAAAATTGAAATGTCATCAAAGGTGCCTCCTGGAACGTGTATTTGAGTCCAGCCAAGACTTACATTTCTTTTAATACCCTCAAGGAAGGCCTCCTTGTCATTATTTCTGGTTAATTTAGGTACAAGATCTGTTATTAAGTTCATTGCCATATCAACAAGCAATCCAGTTGGCTCTCCATTTTGATCTTTTTCTATAAAGCCGCCTTGTGGATCTTCTGTGTTTTTATCTATCTTTGCTAACTTTAAAACCAAGCTATTTACTACAACCGCATGCCCATCAGCTCTTTCTAAAACAATTGGATTGTCTGGAGAAAAAGCATCTAGGTCATATTTATTTGGAAATCTTTTTTCAGGCCAAAGTTTATCAATCCAGCCGCGACCTATAACCCAATCTCCAGGATTTTTTTTTGATAGATAATTTCTTACAACCTTCAAGGTGTTATCTAGCGAGGAGATTCCTTGAAGATTTAGAGTAAGTTCTCTGTAGCCAATTCCCTTGAGATGAGCGTGAGCATCAACAAATCCTGGGAACACATAATTACCTTTTAAATTTATAACTTCAGCCCCAGAACAAGCTAAATCACTATTTGATAAAGAACTTCCAACATAAGTAATGTTTGAGTCTTTTGAGGCAATGCTACCAACAAATGAGTCCCCACTATTTCCAGTGTATATAGTGCCTTCATGAAGTATTAAATCAGCTTCAATACATTGAGTAGCTGCCAGTAATGCAGGAGCATAGATGCCCAATATAAAAAGAAATACTCTCAACACTTAGTCTATTATGCTTCTTGAGCAGTTGGCCTAATTACTATCTCATTAACAGAGACTCCTGGATCAAGCTGCAGAGCATAGATTATAGATTCGGCCACTCTTTCAGCTGGTTGAGCAATGTTGCCAATACCCCTACTCATTAATGCTTCAAGCATTGATTCATCTTTGATAGAAAAAGCCAGCTCAGTTTTAAAAGCACCAGGATAGATGCAAGTTACTTGAATTTTCCCAGAAGACTCCAATCTCAAACCTTCGGAGATAGCTCTGACAGCATATTTTGTTCCTGAGTAAACTGCGCTTCCGGGCATAACTCTTTTACCTGCCACAGAAGAAATATTGATTATTTGGCCTGACTCTCTTGCCAGCATATGTGAATAGACTGAGTCGATTCCATATAAAACACCTTTAATGTTTACGTCTATCATATGATCCCATTCATCGGTTCTGCCCTTTTCAAGTAATGAGAGAGGCATTACTCCAGCATTGTTTACCAATGAATCAATTCTTCCGAATGTTTCAATGCCATGTTGTGCCAATGCATGCATCTGTTCTTTTGAAGTAACATCTGTAGCTTTGTATATAGCTGAGTCAGTGCCAAGTTCATCGCATAGTTCTTTTAATTTGTCCTCTCTACGAGCACCTAAAACTACTTTTGCTCCTAGCTCAACGCACATTTTTGCAGCTTCCTTGCCGAACCCAGAGCTAGCACCAGTGATCATTACTATCCTATCTTTTAAATCATTCATTTATTCTCTCCCTAAAATTTCATGCTTTTTATAATAACCTATAATCCGCTGTTTCCATTTATCTGTATAGCTTTCAAATTCTTTATTTTTTACAAGAAACTCTTTGAATAAAAGATCGCGATCTACCATTAAAATTGCAATTGATTCAATGTTAGTTTCATACATAACATTGTGAGCATTAGCATAAGCAGCGCCTTGTAAAAAGTAATCCTCTATCCAATCTTTCCTTTTTATTTTTTTTGCTGTTTTAAAATCAATGATTGTAGGTTTACCCTTAAATATACCAATACAATCAGCTGTTCCAGCATATAGACCATCAACAACCAGGCCAGATTCAAGACCCCAAACCTCCTCAATATCTCCCAAACAGTCATCAATAAATCTCTTTGCAATCTGATGCGCCATCAAGCCAAGTCTATCCTCGGTAAATTGCTCCCAATCAAGCCCGTTTAGATAGTTTTCAATTGCTAAGTGCACAGCTGTTCCTATTGTTGTTGCCTCATCCACAACCTCTTTTGCGGTTTTTGGACCTACCCTTCTCTTCCATGCTTCTATTCCAGAATGATCACCAGTTGCAGAAAGTATTGTTGTCACAGAAGGTACAAGATTTTCTTTAGAATCTCGATAATATCGAACATCATTTTTTTCAACACGTTCAAGTGCCGGATATTCAAATAATTTATTGATCATTGTGAATTAATTGATTGATGAGCCGCCATCTACAGAAATAACTTGCCCTGTTATATAGGAGGCTCTATCTGAAAGAAGAAATGACACGAGTTCACCAATTTCTTCTGGCTCACCAATCCGTCGTAACAGAGATGATTTTTCAAGCATTTCTTTTGCTTTTGGCTCAGCCTCAAAATATTGCATTACACCAGGAGTGTTAATCGTTCCTGGCGAAACAGCATTTACTCTAATTCCATTTCTAGCAACTTCCTTGGCAACAGACTTAGTAAGATTATTTACAGCTGCTTTGCTAGCTGCATATATAGAATTAAAAGCATAACCTCTGATAGCTGAGTTAGAAGAAATATTAACTATGGACGCAGGAATTGATTGCTCCTTTAAGGATATGATCTCAACTTGTAAGCATTTCCATAACGATGTGAAAGTTAAATCAAGTGTTGCTTGAACATCTTCAAGTGAATAATTTTCAACTGGCCCTAAGCCTTTTGATGCGGCCGCATTATTACAAATACAATCTAGTTTATTAAATGTAGATATGGTTGCTTCAATCATTGATTGGATAGCATTTGTGTCAGTTAAATCTGCCTCAAAACATGCTGCAGAATTTGGAAAAAGTGAATTTATTTCACTGGTTACCTTCTCAGCTGATTGTTGATTTAAATCTACAATCATAACTTTGGATCCTTGAGAAGCTAAAATTTTAGCAATGCCCTCTCCAATACCTTGACCGGCTCCTGTGACTAAAGATACTTTGTTTTCTAAATCCAATTCAAGCTCCTTTTATATGGCTGATTAAAAATTTTAAAATATGATTATAGGTTGGTATTCTATTGGTTTCATTAAGTGTTTCATGCCTTGCTCCATCAACGAGATAAAGTTCTGATTTACATTCATTCCCTATCAAGCATTGGTGTAATTTCCTAGTTCCTTTACCCATACCGCCCACAGGATCATGAGTGCCAGAGAAAACTAAAATGGGAATATTTTTTTTAATAAATAACAAATTTTTTTGATCAAAAACTAATTGGATGCCCTCGATAAGATCAGACCATAGCTGATTAGTAACAACAAAACCGCATAAAGGATCGTTTGTATAATCCTCTACTCTTTCTACATCTTGAGATAACCAGTCATTGGGGGTGATAGTGTTTTTGAATTTACTGTTAAAACCGCCAAAAATTATCTTATGCAACAAAGTACTATAGCCATTCTTACCAAGTCTAAACATTTCTATTTTAAGCAATAGCTTCTGAATAAAAGTCTCAGAAGAATTAGGATAACTTGACCCAGATAGCATTGCGGCATCAAAAATATTTTTTTGCTGCAGTGCTGATAAGCCTATCCAGGAACCCATGCTATGTCCTAAAAGAATTTTTGGCATATTTGGAAATCTCTTATTTGTGTCGATATGTATAGCAAGTAAATCATTTACTACTAAATTCCATCCATTATCTTGATCAAAAAAACCAATTTCATTGTTCAAAATTCTCTCACCATGCCCGCGATGATCATGAATGACAACATGGAAACCGTTTAAATTCAAAAAATTTATAAACTCTTTGTATCTGCCTTTGTGCTCAGCCATGCCATGAGAGATTTGAATCAAGCCAAGCATTGAATCCGTTCTTGATTGATGAAACTCATAAAACAAGTTCGAGTTGGGATTTGTATCTAATGCTATTTTTTCCATATGACTATAAAATAACATGTATTGGGGTAAAGACATGCAAGATATATATATTTCTGGAACAGGCATTTGGACGCCACCACACAAAGTCTCAAATCAAGAACTTGTTGAGTCTTTCAACAGTTATGTTGCACTTTATAATGCTGAGAATTCAGAGGAAATTGAATCTGGCTCTTTAAAGGCGCTAGAACCTTCTTCATCAGAGTTTATTGTTAAAGCTTCAGGAATACAGAATAGATACGTAATAGAAAAAGAGTCCTTGCTTGATCCGAAACGCATGAAACCAATGATTGGGGCAAGAGATGATGACTCTTTATCAATTTGCGCTGAAATTAGTGTAATTGCAGCAAAACAGGCACTTGAAAATGCACAATTATCTCCCTACGATATAGATGCAGTAATAGTTTCTACTGCAAATCTTCAAAGAGCTTATCCTGCTATTGCTATTGAGGTTCAAAACGAATTAGGCATTGAGGGTTATGCTTATGACATGATGGTGGGTTGTTCTTCTACCACTTTTGGAATCAGTAACGCCTATTCGGATATAGCCTCAGGCAAAGCATCAAAAATATTAGTAATAAACCCTGAAATCACTACTGCGCACAATAATTATAAAAATAGAGATAGCCATTTTATCTTTGGTGATGTTTGCACAGCTGCGGTTATTGAAAAAGATTCCCAGTCACCAAATAAATTCAAAATATTGAATGCAAAATTGAAAACTCATTTTTCTAATAATATAAGAAATAATTTTGGTTTTATGAACTCTATTGAAGACAAAAATTATACAGATCAAGAGCTGCTGTTTGTCCAAAATGGTCGAAGCGTTTTTAAAGAAGTAATGCCAATGGTTATAGCTCTAATAAGTGAGCATCTTGAAGAAAATAATCTACTGCCTGATGAGGTTGAACAATATTGGTTACACCAAGCAAATATAAATATGAATACCTATGTTGTAAAAAAACTTCTAGGTGATGACTTTCCTCCAGAGAGAGCTCCAAACGTTCTTGATGAATATGCAAATACAGGCTCTGCAGGATCATTAATTTCATTTCATAAATATAATTATTTAAAACCAGGACAAAAAGGAATAATCTGTTCATTTGGTGCTGGGTATTCTATCTGCTCAATTCTAGTAGAAAAAGCATAAAGACATGAAATATCTCTTACCGATACTGGTCATTCTGACCTCGGTAATTGGATCTCTAGCGAATATATATATTAACTCAGATGACTGGTATAGCAGTCTAATTAAGAGCTCGCTTAATCCTCCTAGTTTTGTTTTTGGAATTGTTTGGCCAATACTATATGTATTAATGGGGATTATTGCATATAAGCTAGCGCATAAAATAGCGCCTATCTTTATTATGCAATTAGTTTTAAATGCGGCATGGTCATGGATTTTCTTTTATTTTCATGCCCCATTCATTGCTCTTTTAGACATTGGTTTGTTGATTTATTTAAATCAAAGAATATTGATGATAATTAAAAAAGAATCAGGTGCACTATACTTTCTTTATCTTCCTTATGTTTTATGGCTATCATTTGCAGCATTTTTAAATGCTTCAATTGTTTTTCTGAATTAAAAAATACCTATTACAAGACCAGTCATACAAGAAGCAAGCGTAGCTCCAATCAATGCCTTGATTGACACTTTAATTAAGTCATTTTTTCTTTCTGGGGCCATTGCACTAATTCCTGAGACCAGAATCCCAACTGAAGAGAAATTAGCAAAACCACATAATGCATATAGAGTAATAAGCTTTGACCTTTCTGATAAAGCATCAGGCTCTATATTTGCAAGTGCGCCATAAGCAACAAATTCATTGAGGGCAGTCTTAAGACCTAGTAACTCAGCTGATGTAAGTGCTTCTGAGAGAGGAACACCCATTAACCACACAATTGGAAAGAAAATAAAGCCCAGTATTAACTGCAAAGAGAGATCAGATATGCCAATCCAGCCACCAAGAATACCAAGCAAAGAGTTTAGCAGTGATACAAGTGCTATAAATGCGATCAAAATCGCACCAACATTCAAACAAATATCCAAACCGTCTCTTGTACCCCTAGTAATGGCATCCATTGAGCTATCGTAAACTTTGGGGACAGAGCTGCCATCAAAATTAGTAACTTCTGATGATGGGATCATGATATTTGCATACATGATTGCAGCAGGAATAGATAAAATTGAAGCTGAGACGAGATGTTGAATTAAATTAATATCAGGGAATTGAGGTGCTAACATTGAAACTAATGCAATCATAATGGAGCCTGAGACAGTCGACATACCTGCAGTCATCAGAATCAATAATTCTTTTTCGGTCATCCTCGATAGATAAGGTCTTACCAATAAAGGAGCCTCAACCTGGCCCATAATAATATTAGCAGTTGCACCCAATCCAATAGGACCACCAATATTAAAAAGTTTTTCGAAAATTTTTGAAATTGCTCTAATAATCAAAGGCAAGATATTCCAAAACCATAGCAAAGCAGAAAGACTTGAAATGACAATAATTAAAGGCAGGATTTGAAAAGCAAAAATCATTGAATTGCCTGTATCAGATCTTTCAAATGGTGATGTCGAGGTATTACTTAAGTAACCAAAAACAAACTCCGCTCCTTCTTGGGTGGCAGCTTGTAAAGCTGTAACGCCCTCCGAAAGATAGGCAAATATTTGAACTATGAAGGGTATTTTTAATAGCGCAAAAGCTAAAATAATTTGTAATATTATTGCTGCAAAAATATGCCTATAATTAATAGATGATCTATTTTGTGAAAAAGGAATAGCAATACAAACTAACCCGATAAAGCCAATAAGAATATGAAATAGCGAGGTAACTGTCATAGCCTAGTATAACTTAATTGCTCTTAGTCTTTCTTCTAAAAAATCATGCGCGCTGATAGATTCAGAAGAATTATCCACTATAGAACAGAGCTCAATTTCAGGTGAAGGATGAAGAAAAAAAGGCATGCTATATCTAGATTTTGAAGAGCCCGCATTATAGTCTACAACCCTATGACTAGTACTTTTGAGCTGGGAGCGGGTAACCAATTGCATCATATCTCCAATATTGCATACGATTGATTTACTTTTAGCAGAAATTGGAATCCACTGACCGTCTGGATTTTGAACCTCCAAACCAGACTCCTCAGCCCCGACTAGTAAAGTTATTAAATTTATATCTTCATGTGCACGAGCACGCAAAACATTTGATGAGTCATCAACAGGAGGATAATGAATCAGACGCAATATAGAATTTCCTTTTGTTACCCAGGAATCAAAAAAAGAGGATTCCTTATTAAGGATTATTGCTATTGCACTTAGCACTTTCATTCCAAGTATGTTCAATTGGTTAAACAATAAATCAAACTGATTATTAAAATCTGAAATTTCTGAAACTGTAATGTTTTTAGATATTCTTGGATCATATGTTTCATTGATCATTGGACCGTGATGCCAAAATTCTTTGAGATCAGGTGTATGTTCTCCAACAGCAGTTTCTTTGCCAAATGGGGTATAGCCTCTAGCACCAGCTTTATCTGGATGAGCATATGTATTTTTAACATCTTCGGGAAGTAAAAAAAAATCCTTGCTAAATTTATAACTCGACTGAAGAATTTCATCAGATATTCCATGATCGGTAATAGTAAAAAAACCATGGGTGGTTAATGCTAATTTTAACGCAGCAATAGTCTGAGCGTCCCTGTCCTGGATATCAGACATAGAAAAAGCAGGAATAGTATCAAATGACATAATTCATTTTAACAAAAAAAAGGACGGTAAAGACCGTCCTTTTATTAATATTTAAACCTCTTAGAAAGAAAACTTATATGTGAAGCCTAGCTGAGCTCTCCATATACTGTTAACTGCAGATTTTCTAATTTCTTGAGGGTTATTTGGATTAAATCTAAATGCGTAATCCGCACCACCTCTTGAATTAGGATATACGTATTTAGTGAAATCATCGTTCATCTTCATATCTAGTACATCTACAGTACCTGTATAACTTCCATACTCGATCACGCCTTCGTTTGAATCTATAAGATTAAGAAGGTTTTCAATTCCAAGGCTAATTACGAACTCATCATCATTTCTAAATCCAGGTAGGATTTGAGTGATTTTAAGATCTAATGTTGTTTGCCATGGATATTCAAATACTCCAGTTGGAAGAATTTGACCAGCGTACCTTTTTAACTTCAGTTGATTGTAAAGAAGATCGAGAACTTCATTAGCGACAACTAGGTCTGGTGCGCCTGCACATGAGCCCCAACATACGTTAGGATCATTAAGACCAGATGGAACATATAATAAATGTGCACTATCATCATTCAAGTTATTTTCATAACCAAATGCTTCTTGTTTACGTTTCTGTGGGTTACCCCTAGTAAAGGTATCCCAAGTATAGGTACCTGGTAAGCCCGATTTTCTTTCAAAGAATAAATTGAAAGTTGTAGGCTTATCAGCTCCAAAGAAATAATGAGTTGATGATAGAGTTGCAAATAATCTATGTTCGGTTTCATAAATAGATCGGCCGGCAGTTCTATTATTAAAGTCTGAAGCAGCATATTTTCCATAACTTGAGTTTGCTGTAGTCGAAGCCATGCCACTTAACTCATCGATATCTTGATTTGTATATCCGACTGAAAGTGAGGTATCTCCATCATTGAAGAATCTTGAGAAAGCTATAGACATAACTTGTCTCTCACCTCCACCTTGATTATATAAACCTCCCTTATAAGTGCCCCTAGGGCCTGTTTGATTATATATAGGTCGGCCATCAGGAGCTTTCAACGTAGGAGTTAAAGGCTGATCACCACTTAATGGTGAGCCATCAATGATTTTGTAAAGAGCTTCTTCTTGATCTGAATGCAAATAAGTAGCAGTCATCATCCAGTCGCCCATTTGTCTGTCGTATGTCAAATTCAATGTTTTAGTCTCAGGCCACTCAAAGCTTGGAGCGATGAAGTTGATAACTGAATCTGTTAAAGGAGCATTTTGGATTGCAGTGCCAACACATGCAGGCAAGGTTGAAGTAACTCCAGTAAGTGGATCACACCCAGGTGCATTAGAGCCGTTGTAAGCTGCGATTCTTACACCATCATTGGTATAAGCATTCGATATCCACACAGTTGGTAATTTAGACGAGAAAGTACCATACAAACCCTTCAGAGAGCTAACATCGTCAATCTCATACTCAAAGCTAAATCTATAATTAAGTAAGTCTGTGCCAGCAATTCCGCCATTCGCAAAACCATAAGCATCCACAAAACCCTGATTTAAAGCAGGAGAGTCATCTGAATCAAATTGATCATATCGTAAACCAAGCAATACATTTAATTTATCAGAGATTTCGATCTCGTCTTGGATGTACATAGAGGTAAGATCATATTTAAAGATTGCAGCACCGCCAGCTTCTGTTAAATCTCTTGAATTATTATGGAAGAAACTAGAAGCTTGTTGACTTTCATAACCTGAAATTCCATCAAATGTGTATGAACCATTTTGAGCTACAATAAATACGTTATAGATATCCCACTCTTTCATTTCATAACCAGCTGTCCATTTATGATTATCGTCATAGTAAGTTAGCTTGGCTTTAAAGAATGTATTTTCAGTATCAAGAGCATTGGCGCTTCTGAATATATCTGGGCCTAATTCACAATCAATACCTCTAGCACCGCAATTTTCAATTACAAATGAAGGCAGATTTTGACCTACCGGTGACATTTGAGATGTTTTTTGTGTTTTTGTTGAATAACTAATTTCTGAAATCAAATCATCTGACCAGTTAGAAACAAGCAAAAATCCGTCAGTCTCAGTATTCTCACCTTTTTGATATTCAGCTGAAGAGAAATTAAAGGTTCCAAATGAGCTATTTGCACCGTTAAGCTTTGAACTTTCAACTTCCTTATGATTTAAGGTAAGGCGATGATTATCTGTAATATTGATATCAAACCTAGCTGTAAGGAATTCTTGCTCGGACTGATTGCTAGATGTGTATCCTAATGGATCAAAACCATACTTACTCTTTGTAATATTTCTAATCTGATCAACCTCAGCAACAGTGATGCCTTGAATATTTGGAAGTCCAGATCCTTCAGGTCCGTGAGTAATCGGTTTATTAATTGAAGCTTCTTCATAAGTGACATAGAAAAATGCTTTGTCTTTTATTAATGGCCCGCCAAAAGCAAAACCTTCAGATGTATCCTCTAAGTCAAAAGTGTACTCATCACCATCGGACTCATCTCCCATGAGTGAGTCACCACGATCATAGTAGAAAACTTCTCCAGCAAATTCATTAGTTCCTGACTTTGTAATGACCTCAATCACACCACCCCTAAAACCAGAGTATTCAACAGAGGCAGGCGCAACTTTAACTGAGAGCTGCTCAATTGCATTAAGAGAAATAGGACTTCTTTGTGCTGGATAACCGTTATCATTAAGACCAAAGTCATCATTAAACGATGTTCCATCAACCCTTAAATCATTTGTTCTTGGATGTGCACCAGCAATAGATATTGCTTCATAGTTATCCTCAGCATCATCAAGGGAAACCATTGGGTTCAATCTAATGAAATCTTTTAAATCCCTATTAACTGAAGCATTTTTTTCAATATCATCAGCTGTAAGAGCTGTTCCAAAACCATAGCCAGTATCTAAAGCTGTTCCTGCGCTTGCAACAACAACAACCTCATCAATTGACTCTAATACAAAATTTAATCTTTTGGTATCACCAACAATCAATGTGATTCCAGATGTGGTTTCTGAGCTAAATGCGCTTGATTGAACGCTAACCTCATAGGGTCCACCTGGTTTTAAACCACCAGCGTTATAGCGTCCATTGGCGCTAGTTGTTCTGGTAATTGTTGTATCTGTAGGGGTATAAGTAACGCTAACAGTTGCCCCACTTACTGGAGTTCCTGCGCCATTTGTTACTGTACCGGTGATATCAGAAGTAAGTTCCTGTCCAAATGCTGGAATAGCAATTAAAGCAGCAACCATAAATAAGTTACGTAGTGATTTCATAATTTCCCTCTAAAAAATTAAAATGAAGACGGTTGGTTAATTCTATACTGGATTTTAAGTTATTAAAAGAAACAATTAAGTAACATTTAAAAACATAGATCAAACCTTAATTGAGCTGCACTTTGTGTAGTCTTGAAGGGCTTGAGGAATATTAATAGCGCCTTTTTGATCATAGTTATTCTCTATGACAGCTATTAAAGCTCTGCCAGCTGCAAGGGCTGATCCATTTAGGGTATGAACGTATTTTGAAACTCCATCTTCCTTGAATCTAATCTTAGCCCTTCTGGATTGAAACTCAGTGCAATTAGAGCAAGATGAGATTTCTCTGAAGGTCTCTTGGCTTGGAATCCAGACTTCAAGATCATAAGTTTTGGCAGCTGAAAAACCCAGATCTCCAGAACATAGCTCAACTACTTGGTAAGGTAAGTTTAGCTCTTTAAGTATTGTTTCAGCATCAGAAGTTAGGTTCTCTAATGCTTCAAATGATTTATCAGGATGGCATATTTGAACCAATTCAACCTTTTCAAATTGATGCTGCCGAATCAGTCCTTTGGTATCCTTGCCATAGCTGCCAGCCTCCGATCTGAAACAGCTTGTATGAGCTGTGAGTTTTTGTGGTAATTGATTTAAATTCAGAATCTGATCTCTATAAAGATTTGTTAAGGGCACTTCGGCCGTTGGAATGAGGAAGTAATCATCTGTTAGCTGAAATAAGTCATCGGAAAATTTTGGAAGTTGGCCTGTTGCTGTTAAAGATTCTGTATTAGCAATCATGGGTAAATAATATTCTGTATAACCATGTTCAGCAGCCTTGTCCAACATAAAAGCAATTAAGGCTCGCTGTAATTTTGCAATTTCACCCCTAAGAACTGCAAAGCGAGAACCGGCCAATAGGTTTGCAGACTCAGTATCAATCATTGATGTGATTTCGAGATGATCTTTTCCCTTTAAAATGGCTGGTTCGCCATGCTCTCTTATCTTTTTGTTGCTTCCTTCATCCACCCCAGATGGTACAGAATCATCGGGAAGATTGGGAACATCTAGTAAAAACTCTTTTAAAGATGATTGAATCTCATTTAGTTTGTTAGAACAGGTATCGAGATCAATTTTTATAGACTCAATATTTTTGCTGAGCGCTGTATCATCCTTGCCCTCTTTTTTTAGAAGTCCGTATTCTTTTGAAAGTGTGTTTCTTTTTGCTTGTAGGTCCTCAGTTTCGGTTTGATATTTTTTTCGCTGAGCTTCCAGGTTTGCAAATAAATCTTCATCAAAACTATAATTTCTTAATTTCAATCTTTCGGAAATATCTTTTGAATTAGCTTTTATTAAATTTGTATCAATCATGGGTTTAGGTAGTTTTAAATAATGAGTAAGCTATAAAGGTTCCTATTAAACAGGAGCTAATTGATGCTACAACATAGATTAGCGCATTTAGCACCTTGCCATTATAAAGCATTTCAATTGTTTGCTGCGAGAAAGCTGACATCGTTGTGAAAGATCCCAGAAATCCAATGATTAGAAAAAAATAAATATTAGACTTTAAATCTACAATCTGAGCCATGGCAATGCCCATGCAAAAACATCCAAGAAAGTTAACCAGCATTATTCCGCTTGGCATCATAAAAAAGTAAGAATGTTTCATTAAATCATTCATGAGATATCTTAGCGGGGCGCCCATGGCTCCCCCAAGAGCTAAAAGAATAAATTTAGTCATAATAGAGTAAGCTCAATTCCATGCTCAACCCCTAAAGAGTCCTGGTAGCGTATGAGTTTTAGTTTATTGCCAATGAATGAAAAACTAACAACATTAAGTCCGTTGTTTTCAAAAACTTGAATTGTAGAGTCATTAATAATGTCAACTGAATAAGTTTCTGAGTCTTGGTCAACACCTTCGAGTAAAAGATCAAGAAAAAAGTTATCAAGTTCCTTTATATCAATAACGTTTTTTTGATCCAAAAAAATATCATGAATTTCAATTGTGTCTTCTCTAATTCTGTAATTTTCTTCAAATGGTGTTAGAACCTGAATTGAAATATCCTCATTGGTAAAAAAAATATTCCCGGTAGAGCTATCAATTTTCATATCAGATTCATTTAAAGATCTCTCAACAAATGAGTAATTTTTTTTTAATTCAATATTCAAAAAAGAGGTTGAGATTGTTGACGCATCGATAAAAACTGCGAACAAAAATACAAATGGGAGGAACGATTTAGCAGTCATTGCTGTTTTGGAACTAATACTTCCCTGCTTCCATTGCTGCCCATTTCAGAAACCAGTCCCGCCATCTCCATGGCTTCAATAATTCTAGCAGCTCGATTGTAGCCAATTCTAAGTTTTCTTTGGACTGCAGATATGGATGCTCTTCTTGACTCTATAACAAATGCAACTGCCTCATCATAGAGCTCATCATTTTCATCAGATGAATCTGAATTATCCATGTCAGACCATCCCGGAATGGGCCCAGTCTCTTGGAGTTCTGATGTAATCTCATCCAAATAATTTGGTTCAGATTTTTGTTTCCAGCTGTCTACAACTCTATGAACTTCATCATCTCCAACAAATGCACCATGGACTCTCTCTGGGACACCTTGACCTGCAGGCATATACAACATATCACCTGCACCCAATAATTGTTCTGCACCTCCTTGATCAAGAATTGTCCGTGAATCAATTTTTGAAGATACTTGAAATGCAATTCTTGATGGTACATTAGCTTTTATAAGCCCAGTAATTACATCAACCGATGGTCGCTGCGTAGCTAAGATCAAATGTATTCCAGCTGCTCTTGCTTTTTGAGCTATCCGTGCGATCAAATGCTCAACCTTTTTCCCAACAATCATAATCATATCTGCAAATTCGTCGACAACGACAACAATTGAAGGGAGCTCTTCAAGGGGGATCTCTTCATCCTCCTGAAATGGATCCATTAAGGGAGTTCCAGCTGCGTTGGCTTCGGCTACTTTTTGATTAAAAGCAGCCAAACCCCTAACTCCCATTTCTGACATTAATTTATATCTTCTGTCCATTTCAGCAACACACCACCTAAGCCCATTGGATGCATCTGTCATATCAGTAATTACGGGAGTAAGAAGATGCGGGATGCCCTCGTAAACTGAAAGCTCAAGTATTTTAGGATCAATCATAATTAATCGAACAGCTTCAGGATCTGATTTAAATAATAAACTCAGCAACATAGCATTCAAACCAACAGATTTGCCTGAGCCAGTTGTCCCTGCAACTAATAAGTGCGGCATTTTTGCAAGATCAACTACAATTGGTTTACCAGCAATATCGTGTCCTAATGCCATGGATAAGGGTGAGGCAGAGTTATGAAATGTATCAGAGGATAATATCTCAGTTAAACGCACCATCTTTCTATTTGTATTTGGTATCTCAATACCAACAACTGATTTTCCAGGAATGACCTCAACGACCCTAACGCTCATGACCGCAAGAGATCTAGCAATATCTTGAGCAATATTTGTAATTTTACTTGCTTTGGTACCTGGAGCAGGTTGTATTTCAAATCTAGTTACCACTGGTCCAGGAATAACCGAAACAACCTTTGCCTCAACTCCAAATTCTTGCAATTTAATCTCAAGCCTGTCAGCCACTTCATCGAGTTGTTCTTTGGTAAGGGATGAGCCATCATCTAGCACCCTATCTAAAAGATCGGTTGAAGGCATTTCTGAATTAATATTTTTGTCTTTTGGTTTATAAACAGTAGATGTTGCAACGGATTCATTTTTTGTAATCTCAGTTTTTGGTGCTGATTGGTTGGACTCTTGTAATTTAGTTTCTTTTTGAGGTGTCACTGGGTTAGATTTAGGCAGCTTTAACTCTCTTGGCTTAACTTCCTCAATAGAGCTATTAAGTTCAGAGTTATTCTTAGATTTAAATTTTGATAAATCAATAGATCTAAAGGCATTAAACAGAAATTTAAATAAACGTTTGATCTGAGCGCTAAGCTCCAATACAAGATATTTGGCCCCATTCCCCAATACGTCTATCACATATAACCACGAAAATGAAAAAGTTAATGATATTGAGGCAAGAAAGAAAATAACTATAAATATTAAAGAGCCAACCACTCCAAATATATTAGATAGACTGGAGAAGATTAATGCACCGTTAAGCCCACCAGATGAAGACTGAGGAAAGTAATCTCCCGAATAATAAAATTCACTTAATGCAGAAAATGATGACAATAAGGCTATTGCTGAAATAACTTTAATAACTTTATGAGTTCTGTCAGATGCTCTATAAAAAAATAGCAGCTTGACTGCCACAAAAGAAATAACTACCAAAAATAGATATGCACCAATACCAGCAATCGAAAATAATGCATCAGAAAGGTATGCACCAAATGGCCCTCCAAGGTTTTCAATTGAATTAGAAAGTGAACTGACTGATGAAAGACTTGGATCAAGAGGAGAATAAGAAACAAGTGAAATAAAAATATATAAAACTGACCCTAAGCAAAAAAATGCAAAAACATTCTTCAGCGTGCCGGCTGATAAATTTGATTGCTCTGACGTTTTAACGATGATTAACTCCCTGTTACAAGTATTATATTGAGATATAACTTATTTAGTTAGAAAAGATAACAATTTCTTTAATCTCTATCTTATAATTCGCACATGGAATATCAACATCATAAACTTATTATCTTGGGTTCTGGTCCAGCTGGGTATGCAGCAGGCATTTATGCGGCAAGAGCAGGTCTAAAGCCTCTACTTATCACCGGTGCGGAACAAGGCGGACAGCTCACCACTACAACGGACGTAGAGAATTGGCCAGGTGACTCTGATGGGTTGCAAGGTCCAGAGCTTATGGAGCGAATGAAAAAGCATGCTGAGCAGTTTGATGTTCAAATCGTTAATGATCACATAGATGAAACTCAATTATCTGAAAAACCATTCAAATTAATTGGTAGTCAAAAATGGTCGTGTGATTCCCTCATTATTTCAACCGGAGCAAGCGCTAAGTATCTTGGCTTACCTTCAGAGAAAGAATTTTTAGGCAAAGGAGTATCTGCCTGCGCTACGTGTGATGGTTTTTTCTATCGCAATCAAGAGGTGGCCGTAATTGGAGGCGGAAATACAGCTGCTGAAGAAGCTTTATATCTTTCTCGTATTTGTTCCAAGGTTCACCTAGTTCATAGAAGGGATGAGCTGAGAGCTGAAAAAATTCTTCGAGATAGAGTTGCTGAAGCTGTGATTGAAGGAAAAATTGAGATGCACTGGAATTCTCAATTGGATGAAGTGCTTGGAGATGAAAAAGGAGTTCATTCAATCAACATATTTACTGATTCGGAAAATAAGAAACTTGAATTAACTGGAGTGTTTATAGCTATTGGCCATCACCCTAATACTGAAATATTTAAAGGCCAACTTGAAATGAAAAATGACTACATCACCATCAAATCTGGAACAGATGGCATGGCTACTGCTACCAGTGTGCCTGGGGTCTATGCTGCAGGCGATGTTTCAGACCAGATTTATCGACAAGCCATAACCTCTGCAGGATTTGGCTG
Organism: uncultured SAR86 cluster bacterium; assembly: GCA_902511425.1. GTDB lineage: Bacteria > Pseudomonadota > Gammaproteobacteria > Magnimaribacterales > D2472 > D2472. The sequence goes on along the minus strand of CABXFE010000014.1, from coordinate 7,584 downwards.
CATGGCTGCACTTGATGCTGAGAAGTTTTTATCTGAGTGATTATTGACCGGATACCCAGAACACCATCCCAACTACAAAAACTGCAATAAGTATTAGTGCAACTCTAGAGTCAGATTTGCTGTCCTCGTTAGCTTCTTGAGACTCAAAGTATTCGTTATATTTATCTGACATAATTATTCTCCATGTTTTAAGACTACCCTACCCTGTTGGCCGCCTTGCAGAATAAGGTCAATTTCTTGCTGTAAATTTTCCTTCGTAACAATTTTTACCATTGATGAAAGGTCTATACTCCATTCGTTAGCAAATCTATCCCAAATACTAGTTTTAAATTCTAGCGATGATTCTGCTGAATCAATTCCAGCGAGGGTTATGCCTCTTAAAATGAATGGGAAAACTGTTGTATTAACCTCTATTCCAGCGACATTTCCACAACATGCAACTACACCATGAGGGGAAATTTGAGGAAGCATTTTACTCAATACATTTCCTCCGACTGTATCTATGGCAGCCGAAAATAATGGTCTTTCCATAGCTTTAGCAGGAGCCTCTAAATATTCATCACGCATAATTACATTTGCAGCGCCAATAGATTTTAGAAAATCAACTGAGGAAGATTTGCCTGTCAATGCTGTTACCTCTTTGCCCAATTTAGACATCAGCATTACCCCAATAGAACCCACGCCTCCAGTTGCGCCTGATACTAAAATGGGTAGCTCTGATTCTTGTGAGGAGTCAAAAATTTTTAAAACACTGGCTGCAGCCGTTAAGCCAGCTGTGCCTATTGACATAGCCTCTAAACTTGTCAGCGCAGATGGCTTCTTTACAACCCACTCAGTCGGAACATTAATGTATTCCCCAAAACCACCCGGGGTGTTCATACCCATGTCATAACCAGTGACTATAACCTCATCTCCTTCATTAAATTGAGAAGAATTTGCATCACTAACGGTTCCAGCAGCATCAATTCCTGGAACAAATGGATAATTTCTTGTTACCCCTTTGTTTCCAGAGGCTGACAAAGCATCTTTATAATTAAGAGAAGAATGAGATACGTTGATTTGAATAAAGCCGTCTGCTGGCTTCTCAAGATCCAGCTTGGATATTGAGGCAAAAAAAGAGCCGTCTTTTTCCTCAACAAAATATGCTGAATATTGCATTATCTTGGTTTCATTCGCATAGCTGAATCAAGTCTAATTGTTTCGCCATTCAAATATGTATTTTCAACGATATGTGCAGCTAAATTACCAAACTCAGATGGAATCCCAAATCTGTGGGGAAACTGAGTCGATTCAAGCAAAGGATCTCTCACTTTATCAGGAGCCATTTTCATTAAAGGTGTATCAAAGATACCTGGGGCAATAGTGTTCACTCGAATTCCATGTCTTGCAAGATCTCTAGCAGCAGTAAGAGTTAAGCCAATAACACCAGCTTTTGAGGCGCTATAGGCTGATTGTCCAATTTGACCTTCATAGCCAGCGATGGAGGCAGTATTAATAATAACTCCCTTCTCACCATCCTCACCCGCTTCATTTTTATCCATCAGTTCTGCGGCCAAACGCATAACATTAAATGTCCCGACCAAATTTAAATCAATAATAAATTTAAAATGATCTAATGGATGAGGTGCATCTTTACCAATAATTCTTGCGCCATATCCAGTACCGGCACAGTTAATTGCAACATGCAATTTACCAAACTCCTCTTCAATTTTTGACATGGCATCCTTCACAGGCTGTTCCTCCATAATGTTCGTATTTACATATTTAACATTATCATCACCTAGCTCATCGCAAATGACTTTTGCATTGTCATCATTAATATCAAGAATCATGACTTTTGCACCCTGAGATACAAAGTGTCTAGTTGATGCTTCACCCAAACCTGATGCGCCACCAGTAATTGCTATAACCTTATCTTTTAGTTCCATTGAATATCTCCATGTTGAACGAGAATTATACCTAGCTATTTAAAAAATGATCACATTAAAAGTGTAAAAAAAATTTTGGCACAATAATTGCATTTAGATTTATGTAACTTCATAAAACATATAGGAGAAATTATGAAAAGATTGTTTTTACTAGTAGGTATGCTTGCTATACCATCTTTTGCAGCAGTAAGTGCAAATGTTTCCTTTGCCTCAGATTATGTCTGGAGAGGAATGACGCAAAGTGATGGTCCTGCGATCCAAGGCGGCTTTGATTTTGAAGCTGAATCCGGTTTCTATGCTGGTATTTGGGGATCAAATGTCAATTTTAATGATGGGGCTGGAAGTGAATTGGATTACTATGCTGGCTATGGCTTTTCTCTTGGTGATGTCGGTGTAGATATTGGTTACATCGCTTTTGATTATCCTGAAAACCAAACTGGTCTTGATTTTGAAGAAATTTATCTAGGTCTGAGTTTTGGCGATTTTGGATTAACCTTAGCTTCTGGTCAAGATGGTGCGCCTGACTATACAGAGCTTTCATATGCATTTGGCCCTGTTTCAGTTGCTTATGGTGAATATGATGATTACGGTGATAACACAACTGTAAGCTATGGCTTTACTTGTGGATCATTTGACTGCGGGATAACTGCATACGACTTTAGTGATGGAGGATACGGTGCGGATGAGGACGGTATCTTCTTTTCAATTTCAGCAAGTTTATAAAACATGAAACTAGTTGTTGCTATTATCAAGCCATTTAAACTTCAAGAGGTTCGAGAAGCCCTTGTTGATGCTGGCATAGAAGGCTTAACTCTATCTGAAGTTAAGGGGTATGGAAGACAAAAAGGTCATACTGAACTATATCGTGGTGCTGAATATACAGTTGATACACTGCCAAAAATTAAGCTTGAAATCCTTGTAGAGGACGAGAAACTTAGCACAGTCACCGATACCATTACATCCACAGCTGGGACTGGAAAAATTGGTGATGGAAAAATATTTGTAACTAACGTTGAAGATGTCATCAGAATTAGGACTGGTGAAACAGGCAACGAAGCCATTTAATTAAGGAGATTAATATGGAAGAAATGAAATTTGCATTAGATACTTTTTACGCAATTATGTCGGGAGCATTGGTCATGTGGATGGCTGCTGGGTTTACCATGCTTGAAGCTGGGTTAGTCCAGAAGAAAGATGTTTCTGAAATCGTTACCAAAAATCTTGGTCTATTCTCAATTGCATGCGTTATGTACCTTGTGTGTGGCTTTGCTTTGATGTATCCAGCGGACGCCTTGTTCGCTATTGCTGGCGGGCTTGATGAAGCTGGTGAAGCTATCTCATACGGAATTTTTCCAGCTATAGCTACATCTTGGGGTTTAAGTGCTGACATGCCTCTTGAAGAAATAGGCATGGCATATGGAATGAACTATTCCCAACAAGCTGACTTCTTTTTTCAGGTTGTTTTTGTAGCCACTGCTATGTCTATCGTCTCAGGTGCTGTTGCTGGAAGAATGAAGTTGATACCCTTCTTCATTTTTACAGTAATACTAACTGCCTTTATATATCCTGTTCAAGGATACTGGAACTGGGGCGGTGGCTTTTTAAGCGTTCTTGGTTATTCTGATTATGCTGGATCTGGAACAGTTCACCTACTTGGCGCTGCCGCAGCTCTTGGTGTTGTGACATTGCTTGGTGCAAGAAATGGAAAATATGGCACTGATGGTTCCATTAACCCTATGCCTGGATCTAATATTCCCCTAGCAGCATTAGGAGTATTGATTCTTTGGTTAGGTTGGTTTGGCTTCAATGGTGGCTCTGAGCTGGTGATCAGTGATGAAGCAAGTGCAATAGCCGTAAGCCAAGTCTTCTTAAATACCAATATGGCAGCTGCTGGCGGGGTCATAGGAGCATTGGTACTAAGTCTATTAATGACTGGAAAAAGTGACGTGACTATGGTGATAAATGGAGCTATTGCAGGTTTAGTTGCAATAACTGCGGGCCCAAGCGCTCCAAGCGGAGGAGAATCAGTGATTATTGGTTTCCTAGGCGGCCTATTGGTATACGCATCAATCCTGTTTTTTGATTCGAAACTCAAGATCGACGATCCAGTTGGGGCTATCTCTGCTCATGGGATTGTTGGAATCTTTGGTGTTATGGTTGTCCCATTCACTAACCCAGAAGCATCATTCCTGATTCAGCTTGTAGGCGTTATATCAATTGCTGGTTTTGGTTTCATAGCTAGTTATGGAGCTGTTTACCTAATCAATATGGTTACACCTATAAGAGCTACTGATGAAGAGCAAGCTCTTGGACTTGACGCATCAGAAATCGGAGTTGAAGCTTACCCAGAGTTTAAGTAAATAACTCACAATAATAACCGTCAACAAATGTTGGCGGTTATTTTTTGCATCAAAAGAGTGCAAATTAAATAAAACTCTTTTACAAACACCCTCAAAAGTATCAAATATAGCTTTATAAATCGGCATGATAATTGCATCTAATAAAATATATTATTTTTATGGGGGAGAAAATGAAGCTGATATCCGCAATTATAAAACCATTTAAGCTTGAAGAAGTTCGTCAGGCTCTTCTAGATTATGGCGTAGAGGGTTTAACAATTACTGAAGTAAAAGGCTTCGGAAGACAAAAAGGCCATACTGAGCTATACCGAGGTGCAGAGTACACAATAGATACTTTACCTAAAATTAAATTAGAGATCATCGCTGATAGTGCCAAAGTTAATGAGATAGTTGATGTGATTTCTAAATCTGCAAATACTGAAAAAATTGGTGATGGGAAAATATTTATTACCAATGTTGAAGAAGTTATAAGAATCAGAACGGGTGAAACAGGCACAGATGCCATTTAACAAGGGGAAAAAATGAAATTATTTAACTATTGTCTTATTGCGCTTGCCACTATTCTCTCTCCTGCTGCCCTCTCCTCTGAAGTAAATCCTGGAGATACCGCCTGGATACTTACTGCTACTGCCTTGGTCTTGTTTATGACTCTTCCTGGATTAGCTCTTTTCTATGGTGGACTGGTTAGGTCGCAAAATATCTTATCTGTGCTGATGCAATGTTTTGCAATTTGTTGCATTGTTTCAGTGGTTTGGGTTATTTATGGGTACAGCTTAGCTTTTACAGGAAGTGGTTCAATCATTGGTGGAGCTGATGCTTTTTTCTTATCAAATCTAGCTAGAGATTCTGCATCAGGCACTTTGCCTGAAAGCTTATTTGTTGTATTTCAAATGACGTTTGCAGTGATCACTCCTGCTTTAGTGGTGGGCGCATTCGCCGAACGAATGAAATTTAGTGCTATGTGTATTTTTACGGTTCTATGGGTAACTTTAGTGTATTTACCTGCATGTCATATGGTATGGGGTGGAGGCTATCTTGGAAGCATCGGAGTAATTGATTTTGCAGGTGGGCTGGTAGTTCATGCCACCTGTGGTGTTGGTGCCTTGGTTGCTGCCATGATGCTTGGGCCCAGGAAAGGTTTTCCAGGTGGTTCATTAGTTCCTCATAACAGACCCATGGTAGTAATGGGTGCTGCAATGCTTTGGGTAGGATGGTTTGGCTTTAACGGCGGAAGTGCAGTTGCTGCTGATTCAAACGCTGCAATGGCCATTCTTGTAACCCACATCAGTGCAGCTGTTGGTGCTCTAACTTGGATGACAGTTGAATGGATTAAAACTGGTAAACCAACAGTTGTAGGTATAGCAACTGGAATGGTGGCAGGTTTAGCAACCATTACACCCGCATCTGGAACAGTTGGCCCTCAAGGAGCATTACTCATTGGTCTATTGGCTGGTCTTATATGCTTCTACGCAACACAAATGATCAAGGGCTTCTTTAAGATCGATGATTCACTCGACGTCTTCCCTGTTCATGGTGTTGGAGGAATTTTAGGCATTTTAATGTTAGCTTTTATTGGAAAGCCAGATGGCTTTCTTGGAGCGGGAGCCGCAGGATTTGATCCATCTGTCTTTGATCAATTTATGATTCAACTCCAAGGTGTTGTGGTTATATGTATTTGGACTCTGGTCTTTTCTTGGATTGCTTTAAAGATTACATCATTAATAGCTGATTTAAGGGTTAGTGATGATAATGAGCATGAAGGCTTGGACTTAACCGAGCATAATGAAAGCGCTTATCATTCAGGCTAAGTTGATTGTATCTTTCTAATAACGGGATTGGCGTATTGTTCTAATAACTTAGATCGAGCGCCTATCTCCAAAGATTTAACTCTTTGATTAAGTTCTTTTTCTGCCTCCGCAATTTCCTCGGAGCTGTATGAGTCTTGTGTAAAATCTATACCTATCAAATTACAAGCTGCATAGTTAGATGCATGCAGCTTATATGATGAGATTATCGACTGAGTTATTTTATTTGAAATCATCTGATAATCATCAGCCTCAGCAAATTTCATCGGTTCAGATAAATTTATACTCACATTGCCTTTAATGCCAATAATGCCATTGGCAATACTTTTAAGATCCTCATCCTTTTCTTTTACATACTCGCTATTTGATTGCGAAAAATCTAATTCCTTAGCTTTTAATTTATCATTCGGATCGTATTCATAAGAAATTGAAACTGACACAACTTTTAGAGAATTAAAATAACTAGCCTCAGATTGTAATTTTCTTTCAGTAAGGTGGATCATTTTTAGCATAGCTGGATCCGTTGCATCAACTCCATCTTTTGCTCTTCCCTGTTTTTGAGCAATCCATACAGAGGTGTTATCCCGAAAGATGCTCTGATAAATAAATTGTGAAGCAAGTGACAAACCTGAATATATTTCTTTTTTAGTTCCGCCAGACCTTTGAATTATAAAACTTTTATTTAATCGAAAGAGATCTGAGGCCCAAGATTCCTCCATGAGATTATTACCTACTGCAATGTTAAATGTCCTAAAACCAGATTTATGCAAATGGAGAGCAAGCAAAGCTGCATCCAATGAAATATCTCTATGGTTTGAAATGTATAGATAATTTTCGTTTTTATTCAATCTCTCTAAACCGTTCACCTCAAAAGATGTAATAGACTCTTTAACAACTTTCTCCATCAAATCTTTAAAAATCATTTGATAGTCATCAATTGTGTGGATAGTTTTTATTTGAGAAATAAGCTTTTGTTTAACAAAAAATTTTACAAAAGGGGCTTTTGCAAGAATTCCAGGTAACTGAAATCCTATTAAAGCCTTTAAAACTGATGGATTATTTACAAGAGACTGAAGAACTCCAGCTACTTCAGCATCAGTATATGGTCTAATATTTTTAAAGGGATCCATTGCATTAAGCTAGAAGTTGAATCATGACCCCTGCGGCAACAGCAGAACCAATTACTCCGGCTACGTTTGGACCCATGGCATGCATAAGTAAAAAGTTTTGAGAATCATTTTCTAGGCCTACTTTATTTACAACTCTTGCAGCCATTGGAACTGCTGAAACGCCAGCAGCACCAATCAATGGATTAATTTTATTCGAACTCAAAATGTTCATTAGTTTTGCCATTAAAACACCCGAGGCTGTTCCGATTGAAAAAGCTATGATACCCAGCGAGAGGATTCCAAGAGTTTCAGGGGTAAGGAACTGATCAGCTGCTAGTTTTGATCCAACGGCCAAGCCTAAAAAAATTGTTACTATGTTAAT
>CABXFE010000013.1 GCA_902511425.1 uncultured SAR86 cluster bacterium | reverse complement strand
TTTTCATCCCAACATCTCCAATTTAGCAAAAGCGAGTACCAGCCACTTACTGCCAGCTTTTTCAAAATTAATTTGAACTCTTGCTGACTCGCCCGATCCCTCATAGTTTAAAACGACGCCCAACCCAAAGGTAGGGTGAACAACTTTTTGTCCCAACCCAATACCCACCTCATCTTTAAAATCCATGGTCGATTTTTTTGGTTTACGCACATAAGAAGTTGTCACTGAGGCACGTGGTCTAATCTCCTCAATGAACACTGCGGGAATTTCCTTTAAAAATCTTGAGGGTGGATTAAACACATCAGATCCATGCAATCTTCTGGATTCGGCGTGAGTTAAATATAATTTTTTCATAGCTCTAGTAATGCCGACATAGCAAAGTCTTCTTTCTTCCTCAAGTTGCGATGGTGATTCAATAGATCTTCCGTGCGGAAAAAGAGTCTCTTCTAAACCCGTTATGAAAACCAATGGGAATTCTAATCCCTTGGCTGAATGTAAGGTCATTAATTGGACAGCGTCTTGAAACTCATCAGCCTGAGTATCTCCAGCATCTAAGGACACTGTATCCAAGAAAATTTCTGCAATCTCTTTGTGAGATTTTTCCTTTTCAAATGATTGCTCAAAGTTCTTTGCAGAGGTTACAAGCTCTTCTAAGTTTTCTATTCTTGTTTTGCCTTTTTCTCCAGCTTCTTTTTTATGATACTGATATAAACCTGATTTTTGTATGATCAGTTCCATCAAATCTGACAGAGGTGTTGTATCAAGCAATTCTATGCAATGTGCAATCAGTTCAAGATATGCTCTTAAGCCCTGACCAGCCTTACCGCCCATTTTCCCTTCATCAAGGAGTTTTGCTGCTGCTTTTATATAGGACAAGTTATAGGCCTTAGCGGCATCTCTAATTTTAGCTTGAGACTTTACTCCAATACCTCTGGTTGGATTGGCTATAGACCGCTCAAATGCTGGATTATCATGGGGATTAAAGACAACTTTTAAATAACTCATGGCATTTTTAATCTCCATGCGTTCATAGAATCTAAGACCGCCATATATTCGATAAGGGATATTAATTCGAAGCAATGCTTCCTCTAAAGCTCTAGATTGGGCATTGGAGCGGTAGACTATGCCAACATCCTGATAGAGCTCACCGCCATCCATCCAATTTTTAATGGTCCCAGCAATAAATCTTGCCTCATCCTGTTCGTTGTATGCTTGGTAAAGGGTGATGGGTTCGCCCTCTAAAGAATCAGTCCATAGATTTTTTCCTAGACGATCCTGATTGTTATCAATCAACGCATTGGCTGCGCTTAAAATCACGCTGGTGGAACGATAGTTTTGCTCTAAGCGAATAATTTTGGCTTTTTCAAAGCTCGCTTCAAAAGAAGCGATGTTTTCTACCTTAGCTCCTCGCCAACCATAGATGGATTGATCATCATCTCCAACAGCAGTTATGGTGGAAACATCAGAGGCTACTTCTTTTAACCAGTTATATTGAATAGTGTTAGTGTCTTGAAACTCATCAACCAAAACAGCTTTAAATCTATTGTGGAAAAATTCTTTCACCGTTTTATTGGTTTTAACTAACTCATATGCTTTTAGCAAAAGCTCAGCGAAATCAACCAAGCTATCATTAAGGCATGCTTCTTCATAATGCTTGTAAATGCCTTTAACTGTTTGAGCATAAAAATCTCCGTTGTCATTGACTTTGTCAGCACGAATACCTTCATCTTTCCAACTGTTAATTTGCCATTGCATTTGTTTAGGTGGCCAAGCGCCGTCATCAAGGCCCGCCTCTTTAACTAAGCGCTTGATAATCCGTAGTTGATCATCGCTATCTAAAATAGTGAAACCAGAAATTAGGCCTGCTTCTTTATAAAATCGTTTGAGGGTTCTGTGTGCTAGACCATGAAAGGTTCCACACCACATATCTCCCGCAGGAGATTGCAGCAACTCTTGAATTCTTGATTGCATTTCCTGGGCTGCTTTATTGGTAAAGGTTACAGCCATAATCGATGAGGGATTAAGACCCATGGCTTCAACGTTCCATGCAATTCTATGAACCAACACTCTTGTTTTGCCAGAACCTGCTCCAGCCAAAACTAAAAGACTCTTATCTTCTGAGGTGACCGCTTCTCGTTGAGGGTCATTTAAGTTTTCTAGTATGTGAGAAACATCCATTAGGGGTTCATTTTTTAATCTAAGAAGCCTATTCTAACCTTTATGCAAACTAAATTATTAAGAGAAATTAAAATAGCGCTGCCTAACTTGAGAAAATCTGAGGTAAAGGTTGCTGAATTTATATTAAATAAGCCTAGTGCCATTATTGAATTAACTACCGCCCAGGCATCCACTGAGATAGGTGTAAGCGAGCCGACCTTAATTAGATTTTGTAAAGCAGTGAATTTTGATGGTTTTCAAAAATTTAAACTTACTCTTGCTCAGCAACTAGCTGCAGATGACTATTTTAATTCTTATGAAATTGATTCAGAGGATTCCATCCAAGAACTTACAGAAAAAGTTTTTGACAGTACCATTAGTGAAATTTTAAATGTTAGATCGCAGCTTGATCAAGGCTGTCTTGAAGAAGCCATTGAAACTCTTGCCAACGCTAAAAGAGTTGAGTTTTATGCATTTGGAGGGTCTGTACCAATAGCCATGGATGCCCAGCATAAGTTCTTTCGACTTAAGATACCCTCTTCTTGTATTTCTGATCCTCATATTCAATTTATGTCAGCAAATTCATTGAATGATAGAGATGTGGTTGTAGCCATCTCTCAATCTGGTAACACCGCCGCATTAGTAGAGAGCATTAAAACAGTTAAAAGTTTTGGGGTAATTGTCATAGGACTCATGCCATCGAATACACCCCTTTCGAGAATATGTGATATCGCCCTAGATATTGATGTTGGAGAAAATGCTAGATTGACCAGACCGCTTACCTCTCGATTGGCTTATATGGCAATCATTGATGTTTTAGCGGTTGGAGTAGCCCAGCTAAAGCCAGAGGCACAAGATCATTTATTCAATATTGTGACCAGTCAAAATTCTTTAAAACTAAAGTAGTTAGTATCTTAGATTTTCTCTAAACCAAAGATTAACCATCCACTTCTCGCCCTTGATAACTGGCATGCCTCCATGAAGCGATCTTGGGTTAATTTTAGGATGGGTGGCTGCGTCGTTGGGTAGAGTATTATGAAACACTACAGCATCTCCTTTTTTTGGCGGCACATTAATGCCAAGTTCTGGAAACCCAGTCTCGCCCCCCTCTTCGACATCATTTAAATAGGCAATAACGGTGATCATTCTTTGGCCGCCAGGCTCCCAGTTATTTTTTCCATCTTCTGTTTCATAGTCGAATGAATCAAAATGCGGCTTGTACTGGGCTCCTTTTTTATAATAAACAAGCTGGTACTGCTCTGCATTTCTAATTGGCATTTGAACCAAGATTGAAAATCTCTTGCTGACTTCATGGACTATGTCGTTGGCATCATGCTCTATCCAGCAATTTTCACTGGTTCTGCTTTCATGTTGAATATGTTTATTAGGACTAATGACTGTGGAAGGTTGAAGCTTTCCCTCAGAAGCTTTTATGAATGCATCACATTCATCATTGCTAAGAAAATTATCGACCACATATAAGATGGGATCAGCAGCATACATGGTGACATTATCAGCAATTTTTTTTGGATATTCAGTATTCATGGGTAGAAATAATTGTATGCTAACCAAGTACTAAACGCATACAAATGAGTATATTTATTTCAATTGCATCCTACCAAGATCCCTTGCTGGTATCTACAATTTTTAGCGCCTACAACAATGCTGACAAGAAGGATGATCTAGTATTTAGTATCTGTGATCAGTCAGACAATGGGATTGCAGTAAATGGTATTGCATTCGCAAATCAAATTCATTACGAGCACGTAGATCCATTGTTTTCAAAAGGTCCTTGCTGGGCAAGACATAGAGCGCAAAGTTTTTTTAATGGAGAAGACTTTTTTTTACAGGTTGACTCGCATACACAATTTGCACCTAGCTGGGATAAAATTTTTACTGAGCAACTGGAAAAAATTTCTACTATTCAATCAGATGACAATTATTTCAAAAAACCAATTATTACCTCTTATCCACGAGGCTTTAAGGTTCTGGATTTTGAAAAAGGTTTGTTTTCTCTTAATACTGGGGACAAACATACTCAGATTATAACCTATAGAAAAGATAGCCTATTTTTAAAAGGCTCATTTTCAAGGCAAATAGGTATTCCAACAAAGCATAATGACATTACTCACGCAATTTTAATGGCAGCAGGTTGCATTTTTACAAGGGGGTCTTTTGTAAAAGACATACCATATGATCCTAATTATTATTTCTATGGTGAAGAGCTTTCAATGGCATTGCGGGCGTTCACTCGAGGCTATTCATTTTTCCATATTCCTGATGTTCCATTGTTTCATCTTTATACGGATACAAGCGATATACCCAGAAAACTTCATTGGGATCCAGAGGATGATGAAAAAAGAGCAGTTAGATGGACTGAGTTAGACAAAAAAAGTTTAAATAGACTAGATGACTTATTTTCTGGCAAAGTTGAAGAACCAATGAACCTTGGGTTTGATAGGTCTTTAGAAGACTATGCTTTGATCAGTGGTATAGATTTAAAGAATAAGGTAGTTTTAGATATAGAAAAGGCAACGGAATCTAGTTTTCTTGAATCCCTTGATTGGAAAATTAGCCCGCTAAAATAATAGGAGAATTTTATGAGCAATGAAGCAAAAGAGTTTTTAAACAGTTACGGAGATTTTGTCACCAAGGTAACAAGTGAGCCAAGCTTGGATCAAAGCAGCTTAGATGCTCGCATGAAGGAAATTGATTCCTCTTCTCCAATAGAGTCTGCAAGACTATTAACAGCTGCGCTTGGATTAGGCAGTGAAACAGGCGAATTCGTTGAAATAGTAAAAAAGATGTTCCTTCAGGGGAAACCTGCATCAGAAGATAATATTTTTCATATGAAAAGAGAGCTGGGAGACATTATGTGGTACTGGGCTACAGCCTGTATGGCTTTAAAACTTGATCCATATGAGGTAATTAAAGAAAACCAAGACAAGCTAGAAGCAAGGTATGGAGAAAAGTTTGAAGTTGATCGAAGTGAACACAGAAAAGATGGAGATTTATAATTTAAAATTAAAAGCTTTCTATAGCAGAGCTAAATTACATTGGGTCTAATAAGTAGATTTTTGATTTAAATCTTTTACAGCCTCTTTAAACTCTTCGGTTAATTGGTCTACTAAAGTTTGAACAGATGGAGAGTCTTTAATGGAGCCTATGCCTTGACCAGAACCCCAAATATCTTTCCATGCTTTTGCATCTGTGTTGCCTCCAGATCCAAAGTTCATGGATGACTTGTCTGCCTCGGGGAGATTATTAGGATCTAAGCCAGCATTTTCAACAGAGCCTTTTAAATAGTTACCATGGACTCCAGTGAACAAAGATGAATATACAATATCATCAGCCACACTATCTATCAGCATGTCTTTATACCCCTGATCAGCATTCGCCTCTTCAGTAGCAATAAATCTGGTTCCTAGGTACGCAAGATCAGCACCTAAAGCTAAACTTGATGCAACTGCGCTGCCAGAGCTAATAGAGCCCGAGAGAATAATCGTTCCATCAAAGAACTCTCTAACCTCTCTTACTAAAGCAAAAGGTGAAAGTGTTCCTGCATGACCGCCAGCTCCAGCACAAACCAAAATTAAACCATCAACGCCTTGTTCAGCAGCTTTCTTTGCATGTCGAACACTAATGACATCATGATAAACAAGGCCACCATATGAATGTGCGGCTGTAACAATTTCCTCAGGCGGTCTGAGTGAAGTAATAATAATTGGAACTTCATGCTTTACACATAATTCCATATCACCCATCAATCTATCATTAGAAGCATGACAAATTTGGTTAACTGCATATGGCGCAATTGGTAAATTGGGGTTTTCAGCTTTTGCTTGGGCTAACTCTTCTTTAATTCTTATCAACCATTCTTCAAGCACGTGCTGAGGTCGAGCATTTAATGCTGGAAATGATCCCACAATTCCAGCCTTGCATTGAGCAATAACTAACTCTGGTCCAGAAACAAGAAAAAGAGGGGAGCCAATAACGGGGATTGCTAAATTATCTTGTAAAATTTTTGGAAGCGGCATGGTAGTCCTTATTTTAAAAAAAGATAGTTTAACTCAAGCCTTGGTCATATTAAATAAAGACTGAGGATTAAAAAATCTCATCTGCAACCCAGCTAATGGACCAATTATGTCCTAGTCGATTGCCCTTATATGTTTCCGGAAGAACTGTTATCAGACTACCTTTGATGTTTATTTGCTGTGGATCTTCAGATAAGTCTTTGAAAGCACTATCAAGCTGATGTTGAGTTCTCCATTCAAAAAGTGATGTGTTATTTGGGAGCATTTCAATGGGCTCATAGCCACAAATGCTTTTGAGCATTGAGGTGCCTAATAAAGGAGATGCGACAACATGCACCTCAAGCGGCGTGGCTTCATTCCAATGCTTTAAAACATGAGTGACGAGTATGCCGCCATAACTATGACCAATTAATGATACTTTTTTAAAAGAATTATTTTGACTTAAAAGATTATTAATTTGAACTGCTAGTTCCTCTGCAGAGTTTTGAAAGCATCCATTATCGGGCCATCGATAAAAGTGCATATGCTTTTGTTTTGTATCAATTGTTTTAATGGGATAAATCCACTCATAACCCTCGCTGCCTCCTCCATGGACGGCAATAAAAACTTCCTGAGCTTCATCTTCTCTTGGTTCCAGTGAGTTCAATCCATAAGGTAGATCAATTAACCTCTTTCCTATTTTTTTAACAGAAATCTCATCGCTGAAATCACTCAGTTGAAACGGTGGCTGAGGAGCATTGCCACAACCAGCTATAAAGAAAACTAGAGCGAAGGTATAGAAAATATGCTTCATAAATTATTTAATAAAATAGGCCACACTATGATCGTCAAAGTCTCTGATACCAACTTGATCAAAACCCATCTTCTCATGAAAATTTAGTGAGGGTTGATTAACAGGCTGCGTATTGACCTCTAGTGCTACAGGCAAACTTTCATTATTGGCTTGAGAAAATATGTCTTCATATATAGCTTGTCCCAAACCTGCCCTTCTGTGTTGCTCATGAATTGCAACTCTATCCACATACAGAAACTTCTTCAGCCTTTTAGTAAAAAATTTATAATTTTCAGACCCGTAAGCAGCGCCCTCTCTCATGCAAATAATAAATCCAACAATCTCATCCTCTTTCAGAACTAACAAATTGTATTCGCTAAACTCGATTAATTGTTTTAAGTGCTGCATGGATTCAAGCGAGCCAACTTCTGGAGTATTTGCCTGATTTAGATCATAAATTGCCTGAAGTTGGGCTTCATTGTTGCTGCTATTACAAAAGGTGTTCAGTCTATATTGAGGATTCATTTCTCTAAAATACTAGCTACCCATTAACTCTAGGTAATACAAAATAAGATTAATTATCTCTAGGTACATGCCAAAGGCAAGATCGATAGCTGTATTCCAATCATTTAAACCTTTTTCAGAGGTAACATTAACTCTGCTGATAGATGCAAGCAAAGACATGGAAAAGGTAACAATTGCTAAAACTGCTTTTATCTTAGTAGCGCCTCTTGAAATGCCTGTAACTAGAGTAATAAGCTCCCAAACAATTAAGCTTAATATTAAAAAGCTAATTGTTGATACGAAGATTGGATTTGCAAAATTTATTCCACTAACAGAGACTATGATAAACATTGCTGCTGTTGATAAAGTCGAAGCTATTAGGCCGACCATGCCATCATTTTCATCCATATCCATGATGATAAAACCTATAATACTGCCATAACCTATTGCGCTGAGAGTCATAAAAAAAAGTTGGATCCATGAGCTTGAAAAAATAATAAAAGCTGTGGCTGTCCACATTGAGATAATGCCGAACAATATGAGCCAAAAGAAAAACAACGTGGTGGCTTTATTTTGCACGATACAGATATCCGTCTGCCTGTTTGTGTTAACGGCCTCTGCAAATGCAATGCCTAAAAACGTCTTATTTGCATAAAACGCTTTTTTGGATTGTTGGATGATAAAAAATACGCAGCCATAGAGAACTGCTAATTCAAACCCAAGAATTAAATAAACCTTGAAGGCTAGACTAGTTGCGCCCATAAAATGCTCTAATTGCTAGAACCCTCTCTGATGATCTCAACATATGTTTTAATGCCTGCAACAAAGCTATCAATGTCTATGCTCTCGTTTGTTCCATGAAAGCCTGTCATATCTTCAGGCACAATTGAAAATGGATTAAATCTAAAGGAGTTATCAGCAATCTTCGAATAATGTCTGGTGTCTGATGCTGCAATCATAAGCCCGGGAACAGAAATAACATCGCCGTAGACCTTATTTAGAGAGGTTGCAACAATCTCAAATCCGGGGGAGTTCCACGATGAAATGCCGGATGCCTCCATGCCTCCTAACAAGCGAACTTCGACGTCTTCCGAACCAACGATCCTCCTTACATGATCAGTAACGCTTTCAATAGTGTCTCTAGGATGAAGCCTAAAATTAATTAGTGCGGAGGCTTCTATAGGTAAAACATTGCTTTTTATGCTGCCATTAAGCATTGTGGGTGCAGTGGTTGTTCTGATCATGGCGTTAATAACTGGCGATGATGACATCTGAGATTCTATAATGCCCCCAAACAGCCATCTGTTAGCAAATAAAAAACGATAGCTAAAGGGCATGTGTTTGCTAACTTCGTCAAACATAACTGCGCTGAGCCCCTCCAAACTTCCTGGCAAAGGTTCTTTTTCAAGCTTCATAAGTGCTTCTGCAAGAAGGGTAACTGCAGTTCTGCTTGGCGGCGTCGAAGAGTGCCCACCTTCTGCTTTTGCAACAATCAATAGATTCATAATACCTTTTTCAGCAACGTTTATTGGGGCAATCAATTTGTCAACACCTGGGAAAAACCCTCTATTTACAAATGACCCCTCGCCCAGAGACCAATGCAGTTGAATGCCTTGTTCTCTTAATTTTTCTGTAATTAAAGCTGCGCCGCCGCCGCCAATCTCTTCATCGTGGCCAAAACCAAAATACACAGTTCTTGTGGGTTGAAAATTATTTTTAATTAAATATGTGGCAGCCTCCATCAACCCGATAACTCCGCTTTTATCATCTAATGCGCCCCGACCCCAAATCCTGTTGTTTGAAATGGTTCCAGAAAATGGCATTTCGTCCCATAAATCTTCCGTACCTGGAATGATTGGAACCACGTCATAGTGACCCTCAAAGAGAATAGGTGAAAGTGTTTTATCACTTCCCTTCCATTTAAAGAGCAATGAATGTCCTAGCTTTTCCAACGTTAGTGCTTGATGAAACTCGGGATATGTTTTTGCTGCCCACTCGATAAAATAATTGAACTCCTCTTGAGGAAATTTTTCTTTTTCCTGATAGGAGATAGTTTGAAATTTAATAGACTCAGCTAGATTTTCAATTGCTCTAATCTCATCAATTAAAATTACTTCGCCTTCAGTGGGTTTGGTCTGAACGGCTGTGTGCATAATTGTTCTAAATAATGCTGCTAAGAGCAAAGCTGTTAATATCGCAAAAAATAAAATAAGTAATTTCTTAAACATTCTTTATACAATAAAGGATTCTTTTGAGATTACGAGAGTTCTGGGCGTTTTCCTGCAAAATTGGAAAAGTATTCTTGAATAAATTTTAAATCCTTCTCCACATCCCCTGAAGGACTGAAAAAATCTCCAAGCTCAATAGTTTTATTTGAGAAATCAATTCCTGCCATCATAATTCTGCTATTGGTTTCATTAGCAATTCGTAAAAACCCTGACTTAAGTCTCTCCACTTTCTTTCTTGTGCCCTCGGGCGCTATAGCAATGATAAAGCCTTTGTATTTCTCAGTGACATTGTATATCTCATTTTTTAAAGCATCAGGATTCGCTCTATTCACAGGAATGCCTCCCATTTTTCTTAGCAGTCTTCGAAACCCTTTTTTAAAAATAGAATGCTTTCCAACCCAATGGATATGGACATCTAAACTTAAAATCAGTGACATGGCCAAAACAAAATCCCAATTTGATGTGTGGGGTCCAGCTATAAGAACTACACGCTCATCTTTTGGCAAATGACCTGTGGTTTTCCAGCCTGTTATCTTCATTAAAAACTTGCCCAACCATCTCATCGGTCTAGGCCTATACGCGCGTAAATGCTCAGGAATGAAAATTTTGTATTTGCTCATTTGGGTTAGTCTATATCGTTTTAGTAACTAGTTCTATTTATTGAGGCCTGTTAAATTTTCATACTTTTTTATTGCATCTGAAATTTTTTGTCTAATATCATCCTGTGCAGTTTTTTTTGTATTTGCATAGAAAGGATGAGGTAGTGTTGCTAACTCTTTTGCCTTTTCCATGACCCTTTCCATGAATTGATCCTCAGAAACAACCTCATCAATAAAGCCTACTTTGATAGACTCTTGCACTGAATAAACGTCTGAATGATAGACGGCTGGATAAAAATATTTTTTATCAACTCTGGCTTTAAGAATTTCCATAATTTGAGTTGGTATGTCCATATTGTTTCTTACTTCATTTGCCTGACACACATATTTACCGTCAATTGCAATACGATAGTCTGCTGAGCAAGTTACAAATAACCCGAGAGCAATTGAGTGCCCGGAAACAGCAGCAACAATTGGCCTGTCAAACGAAAATAATTCTAAGAGAAGGTTATACCCCAATTGAACCATTTTAGTGATTTTTTCCATGTCACCTGTTGCTAATGTTTTAAGATCAAATCCACCTGAAAATAGCCCCTCTCTTCCAGTTATAACTAATGCTCCTGAGTCTCTTGGCACTTTTGCCAAAAGTTCATTTACTTGGGAGAGCATGTCATATGAAAAAGCATTTGCCTTGCCATCATCGAGCTTAATTATTGAAATACCATCTTGTTGAACTATGCTAGCAATTTCGGTCATTTGTTTAATTTATTTATCAATGTGCCATTATCCCAAAATTCAACAATTTTTTCCCCACTTGGAAATGTATAAACCGTTTCTCCAACCCAATTTCCGGCTCCATCAGTTTGGCCAGTTCTAAGATGACCAATTTCTTTTTCAAAATATTCACATGTCACCTCTCCAGACTGCCGATCTTCTTTCCACATAGAGGAGCAGGAAGCCACAGACGGAAATATGTATTTACCCATTCCATTGCGAACACCATATTCAAAAGATCCCTCATAGAGTGATCCATCCTCATAAAACTCCTTGCCTATGCCGTGCTTATATGAAATTTCATTTACAAAAATCATTTCGCCAGTGTAAAAAACTCTTCCTGTTGATTTTTTATGGCATGTAAATTTTTCAGTTTCCCAGTTAAGGATGCATTGGTTGTCTTTCATGAGGTCAGTTGCGCAAGAACCTAGACTGATAATGATAAACAATACTATTAACCTAATCATTTAATTTTTAATTTTTAATTTTTATTAGTTATATATATTAACAAGAATTACTCCATTTATTATTAAGAGCAATCCGAAAATAGCTTGCAAGCTCAATCCTTGACCATAGATAAAATAAGACAAGACTGCAATTGATAAAACACCCAAGCCACTCCAACAAGCGTAAACAATAGCAAGCGGTATAGCTCTTAAAGCAAGTGTTAAGAAATAGAAGGAAGCAAAATAACAAACGCTCATAATTAAAGTAGGTAACTTTTCAGAGAACCCCTTTGTGAGAGGAAGCATTAGGGTTCCTGCAACCTCAAAAACAATTGCGCCTAATAGGGATAAATATGCTGACATATTAAAATTTTGTCTTATTTATAAATATTGTCTAGATAGGTCTTAACTTTAAGTATGGCATTCTCCCTAATGTCCATATAAAAAAGCGCGTAATCTAAGCCGTGATAGTTTCCTTTTGAGCCGCCAAATGCTTGAAATCTAGTGCCGGTCTGATCAGTTGTAAAAAGCAGTCCATTCTTGCACTGGGCTTGAACATATTGCTTAAGTGGAGCCTCCAAAGGCCTAAAAGTTTCTCCCTTAGGACCATCATCGCCAATGAAGTCTAATGCAAATTCACCTGAAACATAAACAGCACCCTTAGCATCAGCAAGATTAGATATAGCCCCCTCATTTTTCCAAGTGATGGGATTTACACAAATATTATTTTTATAAATTGGCATTTCCTTATTCAAATAATTCACATTGTATGTATCCCAATGCACCAAGCACCTCAATTGTGTTGGGCTATCACAAATCGAGATTTCGTTCATTTCATTCATTCTATCTTTAGAGATTGTGCCGCCAATAATATAAGCCCCAACCATCCTTGAATATAAATCAGTTCCATCGATTTCTTCTGCTAACAATCTAATAGAGTGATGTGTACCTTGGCTATGGCTTGCAATAATAAATGGTCTCCCATTGCTGAAGTTGTTAATAAAATACTCAAAAGATTTTTTTACATCTTGATATACGAATGAGTGAACCTCCTCACGAAGCTCATCAGTCCCAAAATAACTATAAATAGATGCTTGGCGATAATGAGGTGCATAAATACTGCAGCAACCATTATATGCACTAGCTTGGTTAGCCATCATCCATTGAGTATTTTCTTTGGTTGCTGACTCCTCTTCGAGAGGATCAGTCCATGTATGTCCTTTTAAATACCCAGTAGGATGAACAAAAAACACATCTACCTCTGAATTTAGTTGATCAATGCCATCTTCCCCAGCAGGAATTAAATCAGCTTCATCTTGAATTGAGGGCAAAGATGCCCAAGAGCTTTCTTTGGAATAATCCAGCTGAGGAACTGCATCATTAGGGTTAAATGGAACATCTGGTCCTCCAAAAAAATAACCATATGCAGTTTCAAGTGTTAGGCCTTGATCGCGCAGCTCATCAATATAAGGAAAGGCCCAAGCAACAAATAATAAAAATAGACATGTAAAGATTAGAAGTATTTTTTTCATGAAATTAGTTAATTCTCCTCAGCAACCAAAAACCAAGCCAGGTGCTAATGATGGCTTTAAATGCTTGAGAAAGAATAAGCGGTAATGAAAACACAAAATTCAACCAAGAATTCCAAAACCATGAATAAAACCAATCTACTATTGGCAGTAATAATGTGAAGTAGTTTTTTATAAATTCAATATTGGATAATGTTAGAACTTCATAATCAGATGAGAGCACGACTTGAATACCCCATAAAACAAACATTACTTGGATGGGTGTTGTAGCAATGCAAAAGTATGCAATAATTTTAAGAAATATATTCATGGTGAACTTACTCTATGAATAACTATAGTTTGTTTAAAGGAGAAATAAAAATGTATAAAAAATTTAGCTTACTATCGCTGTTGATGATTACTGTCTCAATAGCTGCCTATGAGCCTTATGGACCTCACACCTCAGACAAATGGCAAATATGGGCTTATTCCAGTGCCGCCCCTTCTTTCATTGGCGATAATGCCGCCATCATAGGCGCAAGTGGAGAAGTTATCAGAGAGGGCAACAATGGTTGGACATGTCAATCTGGAAATCCAAGACCTTATCCTGAAAAAGGTTGGAAAAATCCTCATGAGGCTATGGCGGTATGTCATGACGATGAAGGCATGAAATGGATGATGGCGTATATGCAAGGCAAAAAACCTGAGATGGAACGGGATAGTTTCATGTGGATGCTTAATGGGGATATGGGAGAAGATAACACCAAGGCTGGAGTCTTCAACAAGGAAGATTCAACTCCAGGTGAATGGATTGAATCTGGACCTCACCTAATGCTCATGCCAAAAGATCCTGCCACCATCGAAAAATTTCCTACAGATTTTATGAGTGGTGCGCCCTATGTAATGTTTGCAGGGACGGATTATGCCCATTTGATGATACCTACAGAAGGTTATTACAAGTACACCAAGTAATTAATTTTTTATAGAGGCCCTGTTAAAAATAGGGTCTCTATTTTGAGCCACTTTGCCAAGCTATGATGGATAGAGGAATGGTAAGTATATAAATTAAGGCTAAGACATTGATGGTGATCCATAGAAAATTGATCATGCTTAACGCAATGATAGAAAATAAAACTAGAAATACTAATTTTGATTGGATGAATACCCCTTTTCGCTTTATGGAAAAGGTTGGAATCCTGCTAACAAGCAAGCCGCTTATTAAAATGATGTAACCGGCAACAAAATTAAGATTTTCATAAGCCCAGTCATAGCCCATAAATGAATGGGTTAATGGCAGCATAATCAAGATTGCTCCAACAGGAGTTGGAATGCCGCTAAAAAAGTGCTCTGGCTCCCCATCTGTTGTCTTGGCTTTTTCTAGCCTCACATTATACAAAGCCAGCCTCAAGCAAGAAAAAATTATAAAAGCTAAGGCAGCAAATGCGCCAATCCCATGATCTTGATTAAAAATAGACATGTAAATCAACAAACCAGGCGCAATGCCAAAACTTAAGAAATCTGATAATGAATCTAACTGCGCTCCAAGATCGGATTCGCTTTGAAGGTGCCTTGCTAGCATGCCATCTAACACATCACACAACCCAGCAAATAGAATACACACAATGGCTAAATTAAAATCAGCCTCGATCGCAAATCTAATTGAGCTTAATCCAAAGCTAAGGCCTGTCAATGTAATCACGTTTGGAAGAAGGACTTTAAAATCTAGTTTTTTCATTTATAACTGGAGTTCTGCCAAAATTGACTCACCTGCAACGACCTTGTCCCCAACTTTGCACTTTTCTATTGCATCCAATGGCATGTAAATATCTACTCTTGAGCCAAATCTAATTAAGCCGAATCTTTCTCCTTGAGAAAGCTTATTAGAAGGAGAGATAAAACTTAAAATTCTTCTAGCAATTAGGCCTGCTATTTGAACAACTACAATCTGGGTTCCATTTTCAGTTTTAATAACCAAGCTGCTTCTTTCGTTTTTATCGCTTGCCTTATCAAGGCTTGCATTAAGGAATTGTCCTTCTTTATAAATTATATGCTCTGCTTCTCCTTGAACAGGGCTCCTATTTACATGAACATTAAATACATTCATGAAAACACAAATTCGTTTCATTTTCTCTTCTCTGAGCGGAATCTCTTGGGGTGGATAGGCCTCGTCTATTAAGCACACCTTGCCGTCTGCTGAACTAATGATTAAATTTGAATCCTGTGGTGTGTTTCTTTTGGGATCTCTAAAAAACCAAAGAATGAAAAAGGTTAGAACAAAACCAACTGCGGATACTATCTGAGAAGCCGCTATCAAAATTATTGAGAGGGAAAGGGAGATTGCTGCAAACTTGAAGCCCTCTGGGTGGATATAAGATCGTCTTTTTTCTGTCTGATTCATTTTTTTTATCTAGGAAATAGATCGGCATTTTATGCCATAAAAGAAATATTTAAAAATTTATTACTAATTAAAACCTTTGATTTGGCTGAATAAAATTAGCATTGCCATTGAAATCTGAAGAATCAATGTGACCCACAGCACCGCTTTTGTTGTCTTTTTGGGCTGCAAGTCCTTGCTTAATTTACTTGTTAGATACAAAGCACCAATATTGATAATCGGAAGCCCTAGCGCTGCCCAAATCCCAGCAATTAATAAAAGAGTAATTGGATTGGGAAGTAAAAAGTAAGCAATGCATGAAAACATCGGTATAACAAAGGCAATAATTTTAATTAAGTGCGTCCTTGTATTTTCTTTTTCAGCAACAAGGCCAATTGAAATTAAATAATCTGAAATTGTTCTAGTAAATGCCGCCGTTCCAGATAGCAAAGTTGAAAAAAGAACAAAGAAGGCCAAGGGAATAAAAAACCATTTTGCCCATGTTCCTAAAATTGTAGTGAACATATTTAAAAGGGTTTGAATGATATCTCCATCAGGGGGAGGATAAAGCCCTAAAGTATTCAATACCGATGCGCCTAAAAGAAAAAATGGAAGAGTTCCTATGGTTACAAAAAAAACTGTTGCCCACACATCAGTTTGCATGACTTTAATCCAGGCTTTGACTTCATGCTTGTCACCATCATGTTTGGCATAACCTTTCTCCAGACACCAATAGGTATAAGCCATAATTTCTCCATAACTAATTCCAGTAAAGCCAAAAACTGCAAGAGCTAAAGCCGCATGCTCAAACGGAAATATAAATGCAAAACCTCCCAAGATTTGAGAACCTGTAATTGCATATGGTGTCGATTGCATAGAGATAGCAATTATTAAAGTAACGACTGAGAAAAAGAAAACCATTCCCAACAGAATCTTTTCTAATGTTTGATAAGTTCCAAGATGCAAAATAAACCAGGTAATAAAACATGCTGTTGCAACCCATGACTCAGTGCTAAGCATTGGTATCATCAAATGCCCCGCCTCTGCAACAGCACCTGCTAGACCGCCCATACCAGCAACAGATGGAATCACGCCAATAAACATAAACCAAACCAGCCATGAAGCTTTCTTACCTTTTAGGTTTGTCTTAGGCCCAGGCATATCTGAGAAAGATTCTAAGAAAGTCTGATTTGTTGCTATCACATAACGGCTAATTTCAGCTTGAATAAGCGGCTTGCTCCAAAGACTTAATAAAAGCCACCATAATAAAGCAAAGCCAGTAGCCGCACCTAACAATGGTGATAGAGCTATTGAACCACTTCCAACAACGCTACCAGTCACAATGATACTGGGCCCAATGAATTTTAAACGCTGAATAAATGAAGTAGGTGCTTTAATCATGATTTTTTTGTAGAAGCACGATATCTTTTGATTTGATTTCGCATTTCCAGTTCATTTGAGAGGCTATCACTTGAAAGGTTTTTTCACAATAAAAAGTCACATGGGTTGGATCTCTTCGATAGTACCAATTCTCAAACATCTCATCGGAAGTCAAAAATGAGGTCATAACTCCCAACCAGCCTCCGGGCTTTAGTAGATCATTTAGCCTGTTAAATTCTTTAAACGGATCATAAAAGTGCTCTGCGGTTTCTGTGCAGGTTATAAAATCATATTGTTGAGATAGAACATCCTTGTTCGGGTAAAAAAATGGGTCATATAATTCAACCTCAAAACCATCTTGGATTAACATGTCTGCTAGGGCTGGTCCAGAACCGCAACCAAAGTCTAATCCATTTGAGCCAGGAGATATTTTTTCTTTAAGCGGATCAGAAAGTCTTGATAAAAATGCTCGATATTGTTTATCTTCAATTTTATTATTGTGTTCTAGGTATCGCTGTTTCTCTTCTGCTGAATCGATGAAATAAGATTTATCTAAATACTTGCACCCGCAAACATTACAACTCCAATAAGTCTTATCATCTAGCGTTTTAAAGCTTGAGGTAGAATCTGACCTGCAGATATTACAGATCATTTTCAAATAACTTTTTTAATACCTTCAATCGATACAAGCATTCCCTGATTAATACCATCGGCAAAAATGTCTGGAGAAATTTCAGTTGTCCAACTTAGCTTGCACTCTTGGTCATTGAGGGATACTACTTCCATGGTTGCTAAATGATGTTCAATGGGTGCAGGAGTCCGTATCGCAGAGTACTGAAGGGTCATGCTTGTATGATCTTGTTTTAAGATTTTTTCAGTTATCTCCCCCATCCCTATCATCTCAAAATGTCTCAAGTCTCCTTCTAATACTATCTTCTCAATAGTAGGAACCCAGTCGCATCTTCCAACATCAGACAGAATGGCCCACAGTTCATTAGCAGAACATTTAAACTTGGCTTCTTCTTTTAATTTTTTCATGTGTTTTGATTCAGAAACTAATGTTCTTTAAAATTTTTTTCTCTTACATATCCAACTCGAGTTGTTTTAAAGTGCTTCAAAGGAATTCCGAGACGATTAATTGTCTCAATTACATTTTTAGAAACATTGCCGTAGATCTCAATAGTAAAGCCATCAGCTAGTTCTGCATGTTTTGCTACATATTCTTGGACTGGTGGGTTTGCATCATGTTTGATAAATGCTTCACTGTTTGAATAAACTTCTGTCCATGTAAAGGCAAGAGGGTCATCTGGGTCTGCATCAAAATTATGGAATAGCATACCTGGCTCACTCAGCTCGACAGCATTATCAACTTCATTGGCAATATCAAGATACCGCTCAACCATTCCTTCTTTAACATGAATCCTTGCGATAAGAATAAATGGGTTATTTCCATCAGCAGATTTGTGCTTATGATGAGCAGCTTCTGCACTGGGCATGATGGATAACGAAAGAACTAATGCAAGAAATAGTTTCATATTTTATCTCCAATAAAAAATTTAATTCTACAACAAAGCATCAATAGTCAGCGCCTTGTTCGGCTTGAAGCATCAACTCAATTGGTATTTCAAAAGCACCACGGTTTAAATGCCATATCTCAGAAACAAAATTAATATTTAAATCACCATAATAATGTGGGAATGAACTAGTTCTATTTCCAGGAGGAATTGGGGCCTCAAACTTTAGTTGGTCATTTGTCTGCGCCTGATCTATTTGAAGTAAAACGACTGACTCTTCTTTAGAGAAATACAAAGACAGGGTTGCATTGAGTTGAGTCGCTGTAGAAAGGTGAATGAAACCATCTTTTTTATCTAAATCTGTAATTATTACCCCAGAAGCCTGAGCACGCTCCCACTCCTCTAAAGTAAGGACTTTATATATTTGATTATCCAAGTTGAACTCCTTACTTGCACTCATTGCATGTTCAGATACGAAATTTAAAGATAACAATAATAAGCATGATAATTGCTTGATCAATTGATGAGTAATATTAAACCCACCTTCTAGTTTCTTTTATATATTTATCAAAGTCATCTGAAAATAGATCTCTCATCGCTCTTTCTTCAGGAATAATTTGAAACCTTGTTATATATGCACAAAATACAGCAATTAAAATTATGCCGCCTAAAAGATTAAAAAATACAGCTATCGAGCTCAACACAACCGCCATACCTAGATACATTGGATTGCGAGAATATTTAAAAATTCCATCTGTCACTAACTTTGTTGCTTGCTCAGGACTTAGGGGGTTTACAGTTGTCTTGTCTTTTCTAAATAAACTAACAGCTGATACTAAAATAGAAAAACCTGATAAAAGCAAAAAAATTCCAAGATAAAAAGCATACTGAAACTCAACTACTGGAAATATCCCTCTAGAAAAATAAATAGATAAACCAAATACCAAAGTAACTATTGGTGGTGGAATTTTTGTTTCCATTTTACTTAACCCTCCTAACTCTTAAACTAGTTTTCTTTCCTTCAACCTTCATAACATACCCACTCATAAAACCTTCGGAAATAGTAACTGTTTGCCCATTGCTTACTGGGGTTCGATCATAGATATCTTTTACACTTCGCCAAATTTGCTCATTCTCTAGAGTAATGTAGATTTTATAATTCCCACGTTTATTTACATTAACTATTTTTGCGATGATAGAGAAATCATCTTTTGGTTTGGCTAAACCATAATCTTTTTTCTTTTGTTCATCTATTTTTATAGCTGCTGTTTTTTTTGGAATAATTTTTGCCTCTTTAATAACTTTGTTTTCTTGAAAGAGAGCGTCGTAGCAACTAAGTCTTTTAGAGGGGTCTGCTATATCTGCGCACTTTTGAGCGTCTAGATTATAAGAAAAAGCCGACATGCTTAAAAAAAATAGTCCAGCCAAAAAGGTAGATTTTAATTTATTAAAATTATTCATAACTATAAAAATATAAACCTCTAATAGGAGAAGTCAAAAAAAATTTTATGATCAGATGGCTTAGACTTTATTTTTTACGTGAGTGCTGGGCGGCCCAATGATTGTGCTTAACGCCTCACTAAAATTATTTTTATTCTTAATGTCGTCAATCATGGATGACCAAGCCATAAAAGTTATCTTTGTTGGATTATAGGTATTAACATTATTGACCAAGCCAAACTTCACAGCCTCTTCTTCTGGCTCGAAGGTTCCAAACATTCTGTCCCAAATTATTAATAGGTTCCCATAATTTTTATCTATGTATTGCTCATTGGAGCCATGATGAACTCTATGGTGTGATGGAGTATTAAGAACCCATTCAATAAAACCAAGCTTCCCCACAATTTGCGTATGACCCACTATTCCCCACAAAGTGCTGATCACTCCTGCTACTGCAATGATTGTTGGATCAAACCCAAGCAGGGGGAGCGCCATAAAAAACGGTATTTTAGAGACAGGACCAAACCATGCCTGCCTAAAGGAAACTGCAAAATTCATTTCTTCACTTGAATGATGGCTAAGATGAATGGCCCAAAGAAATCTAACCCTATGTGACATTCGATGATAGATATAAAAAACAAGGTCAATGATGATGAAGGTTAAAGCCCACATTGCCCACAAAGGTAAAATGCTAGCTAGCTCAAGAACCTTAAATTGATATAAATAAAAGTGAAAAGCTAAAATCAAGCCTTTAATCGAAAAGGCTATAATGATATTTCCTGTAAGCAAACCAATGGTACAAAGGGTATCTTCTTTGTTGTAGTATTTTTTGTTTTGCCAGTTAGAAATTAACAGCTCAGCAAAAATCATAGCTAACACAATCGGCGCACCAATTGCGTAAACCTCATTTACAGTTAGATCAGTCAAAATATTACCTACAAAAGAGATAGGTTAATATGATTTTAATCTTTTAGCACATTTTTTTAGATGAGGTACTAGGCATTATCTCCATAATCTTGCATATGTTTTGCAGTTCTCTCGTTAGTGCCATACATAAAATGGTTTTCCATCTTTTCTCTGTATTTGCTTGCAGGAACAGTTAAACCAACTGCTTCAGCCACTTCTCTTTGATGCATAGGCGTTGCCCCACAACAAACACCAAGTAATTTAATACCAATCTTATTAACTTCCTCAAAAAAAGCACGCATCTCATATCTATTACAATAAAGGGGATCAAGAGCTGTTGGAAATGTTCTGCCGTGCGGTGCATGGCAGGAACAGCCATTATTATCAGGCAAGTTAAAGAAAGTTGGGTGTTCTTCGGTTGTTCTAAATGGAAGTGGTAAAGCGGCCATATGACAACTAATCGCCTCTCTGATTTCTTTTAAATAAGGCAGCATGGTGGCTGGGCCTCTGAAACAATTCATTCCAACTACGTCGGCGCCTCTTTGCTCGAGCTCTTTGCAAGTATCAACTATTGATACGCCATCTCGCATAATATTTTCTCCCATTGGGGCAATATTAATAACCGCAGGCAATCCTGACTTTTGGATGATTTCAAGCGCTTTGTAAGCTTCCTCAGCATAATAAAAAGTTTCGCCCATAATTAAATCAGCCCCCTCATCTACAGCCCACTCAACCATTTCATTGAACATGCTTTCTACTTCAAGCTGAGACTTCTTATCATCCTGCTCCCAAATATTTGAATTTGAAATATTGCCAGACATTAAGTTCGTCTCTCCTCCACCAATGGGATTATCAGCAACTTTTTTTGCTATCTTTAGTGCAGCTCTATTGAGAGGCTCCAATAGCTCTTCTTTTCCAATAACTCTCATTTTTTCTCTATGTCCGTTATAGGTAAAAGCCTGAACGATATCAGATCCCGCATGTTGAAAATCTTTGTGAAGATTTTCTAAAGCTTCTGGGTGCTCCAATGCAACCATGGGAACAAACTCTCCCGAAGCTAAATAGCCCCTTTTTTCTACTTCAAATAAAAAACCCTCTGCACAAATGACCGGGCCTGCATCTAACCTTTCTATTAATTGTCTTTTCATATTTTTATACCTCAAAATTCACTCAAAAATAATTGTGAATAACACAACAATTGAGTTTTTATTTAAATCCTGGGAATAATTTCCGTTTTAGCACTTTCTTTTAAATCGCGGCAATAGGATCAAATCACGAATAAAAACATTGTACTGCTAGATAGTTATTTTGCAAATATTATTTAAACTAACTCAGGTCGTCTCTGGGCTTAAAGTCCAGCACAGTAGCGTTAATACAGTATCTCGGCATACCGTTTGGTCCATCTTGAAAAACATGCCCCAAATGAATATCTGAGGTAACCGATCTTATCTCTGTCCTTCGCATTCCGTAACTATTATCAGGCTTTGTATAAACTGAGCCCTTAATCGGGGCTGTAAATGACAGCCAACCAGTGGAGGAATTAAATCTATCTTTAGTATCAAATAAAGGAGCGCCACTCAATTTATCAATAAAGATACCATCAGGGGTATTTTTAAA
Source organism: uncultured SAR86 cluster bacterium (assembly GCA_902511425.1). GTDB lineage: Bacteria > Pseudomonadota > Gammaproteobacteria > Magnimaribacterales > D2472 > D2472. The sequence goes on along the minus strand of CABXFE010000013.1, from coordinate 11,329 downwards.
AATTTCATATTCTCTACAAAACCTTGCATCTGTTCCCTGCTGAAATGCAACTTTGTATGCTTCTGAGTCTCCAAGCTTAAAGTAGCCAAGAGCCTCATAAAATTCTTTGGGGTTTAGATAGCCTTGATAACCAAAGGCCTCTTTTCCATTTTCTAAAAATAAAATAGTTGGAGTAGCCCAAGTTGGTGAATTAATAGCTAAACCTTGTAGCTGAGATGCTAGCCTAAATACTAGTGGAATATTGCCATAATAGTTCTTTACAACATCAGCTCTAAATTTGTCACAATATGGGCAATAGCCCTCTGCTTCAATCACGATAATATGCTTTCCTGAAAGTAGATCTGAATTATCGACAATTTGAATAGTTTCTTTTTCAGCAAACTTAACACCCGTAGAATGATCGGGACAATATCCATTTGGATTTTTTGCTATGTAGTCCTGATGATATTTTTCTGCCTTATAAAAATTTTTAATCGGTTTAACTAAGGTTGTGATAGAGCCATAACCTGCAGTTGATAAAAGCTCTTGAAAGGTTGCAAGAACCTCATCAATTATTTCTTTTTGTTCTTCTGTTGAATACAAAATAATTGATCTGTATTGGGTGCCAATGTCATTTCCTTGACGATTTAGCTGAGTGGGGTCATGTGATTCAAAATAATGCATTAACAGTGCTTCGGTAGAGATGAGGTTTTTGTTGTAAGTGACCTCTACTACCTCAGCATGATTATTAGCATTAAACTTATTTTTAAGTTTTGTAATTTCCCTATAAGTGGCTCGAACGCCTTTTCCATCGGCATAACCAGAAACAGCATCAATTACTCCAGGCAAAGATTCATAACCCTTTTCAGCTCCCCAAAAACAACCTGAGCCTAAGACAATTTTTTCTGAATGAATGGTAGCCTCATCAATGGCAGATGCAGAAAGTAAACCCAAAAAAAATGGAAGGGTGAGTGCATATAAAAAGAGTGTTAGTTTTTTCATCAAGTTAAAATTTTATCAAAAAAAATTGAAAGCCATATCAAATAAAGCAACGATTGATAAAGCCCAAACAAAGCTTCTTAAAGGTTGAGCTTGATGCCCAGATTCATTCGCAGGCTTTAAGTTAAAACCTGAAATATAGATTACTGCAAAAATAACTCTTAAAAGAAGCCAAAAAGATGCGGCCATCGTGTTTGCCTGAACATCGAGGATAATTGAAAGAATTGCTAGTGCTAGGAATGCTGGCAATGACTCTTTTAAATTTTCAGTCGTGCGCCTTGATCTGAAAAACATCTCTTCTGTCATTTTTCGTTTAAGAGTTACCGGAAGGAATAGCTGCAAAAAATATAAAAGTAAGGTGTATAAAATTATTTCAATCATGGTATTTAGTTTAAATGCTGGATAAGAAGCGTAGGAACGTTTTGGGTATGAGATTTTACAGTAGCAACCAAAGTTTTTTCCTTCACGCCTTTTTGAATGGGCGTGACTTCAATCCCCTCATTTGCAAGACGCTGATGAGCTTTTTCTATGTCTTTTACATCCCAAGCCAAGCCCCACATCTTATCGCTAGGCGGTAAATCATCTTCTTGCTCTACAACCTCTATGGTGGTTTTGTTCAGTCTAAAAAAGAGCATTCTTTTTTGCCAATGCTCAATGGTTTTATCGAGGGCAAGACGAATGTTAAAAATGTCTTTATAAATTTCTATGAAGCCGTTTGCGTCATTGGTATTAATTACCACATGATCTAATTTGTGAGGAGATGACGGCTCTAAACTTTTGGGTTGGGGAAGACTTCCCTCGGTGTGCTCGATCACAAATGAAAAGATGCCTCTAGTTAGCTCAGGAGGAAGAAATAAATTTTTCCATTTTCTAAGCTTCTGATCAGAAGAATTGATGCCCACCCCATCCGAAGTATCCCCTATAAGAAACTTCCTCTCTTGAAGAGAGCTATGGACGCCAGCAATATCCTCTGTGGCAAAAACCATGCCAATCAAACCTTCGCCAGTGGTATCTAGGTAATAGTTTACAAGATCAGCGCCCAAACCCTCGCTGGTAGGAGCCAGTAACTCAAAATAAGTATTTTGGAAATTAAACAAGGAGTTGCTTGTGCCTAATTCTTTGTGTTTGCCACTCCAAACAGGCGCCATGCCAAATAATTTTTGGTAATTATTTTCAGCTTCCTGCAAGTCTTTAACCGCAACAATAAGATGATCTAATTTGTTAAACATTTTATATAGCTATTTTTTTCCAGTTAAAACCAAGGTTCCTTCCCAGTCTTCAGATTGGTTGGCGCGCCAGCTTGTCACATCATTAAAACCTGCTTGCTTGAAAAAATCAGCCCACTCTGCTTCTTTAAACATCAACATTTTGGTCCCTACTTTTTCTTCCCAAGAGTGAGAATCAGTATTTTCATAGTACAAATCTATGCCAGCAATAAATCTTCCTCCCTCATTAAGCCAAGAGTTGGCTATTTTATTCAGTATTGAAGCCGGGTCTTCTAAATAATAAAGCACCTCCATAGAATGAATGAGATCATATTTTTGGGTGAGCTCATGCTCGTCAATGTTTGCAAGAGTGTACTCCTCCCGACCTGCTTGTTTTCTTGCAATTTCAATCATTTGAGAGGCCCCATCAATGCCGTGAGCATCACTACAGTTTGAGTTTTCAGCAATCTTTCTTACCACCCAACCATTACCGCAACCCAAATCTAAAAATGAAAAATTTTTATTAAGGCGCTCTCTTTCCTGGATTACAAAATCAAGCATTTCACTGACTGCTGCAGCATGACCTTTTTCCATGCCAACGTCTTTGCCTTGTTCAGCCCAAACTCCAAAAACCTCAACTGCTTTTCGTATTTTCATAAAATTGTTATTTTTTAAATTAGATATTTTTAATTACGATTCCTGATTTTTCGTAAAAAATAAAGCTATACCAGAGATAGAAGTTAGCAAAGCTAGCAAAGAAAAAAACTTTAACAACAAATTATTAATATTATCTCTATCTATCCAATCCATAATATGCAGGCCCCACATCAGATCCCAGATTCTCCACTGAGTAGATCTTATAGCAATGATTTCACCGGTAAATGGATCTTGATATACATTGATTTGTTTGCCTTCATTGGAAAGGGAAACAACTTTATACAAAGGCAGCTCTCTTCCTCGATACTCTGAGCCTCTTTGTGGGTCGTTTATAATCTCAATTGTTTGTGGCTGAAGAACCGTTCTATCTTTTACAATCTGCATTGCAGATTCAAAGCCTAGTTTTTCTACTTTCGGTTTATCGGCAATAGATGCTTCTACCTCAGTAATCAGATATTGTTCGCCGCGAACGTTCTCTATTTTGTTAAAAGAAAAATAAATTCCTGATACGGTCCATAAAAGGAGTTGGATTGCTATGAGCAGACTAATGTATCTATGAAACTTTCTTAAAGTGATCTTTGCCATCACTCATGGCATGAGCAATCAAGTTCTTTGCATGCTTTATAATTTTTGTAATGCGAAGAGGCAACTATTATTGAACCTAGCAAAGTTAAGGACTTCTCAGCAAACTCTCCAAGCACGCCCTCTCCAAAAAAAACTGCAAAGACAAGAATCCATAAACCTGATGTACCTAAATAAAAATATGAAAGAATCTTGTGATTTCTGTACCCCGAGATCAAAGCATACAAACTAACTGGGAGCACTATTATTAGAAACGTCTTATGAATAAGCTCGTTGTCTATCGATAGAGCAAAGAAACCAGAAGTCAAAACTAAGAATGAGGGCATTAAAAGGCAATGAATCATGCATGCCAATGACAATGTAATTGATGCCTTATCTGCGTTTACTTGTGTATTCATATCATTTGAGGTTTTGATTCTATTGAACAAATTCATTTACTGCAACCATTAAAGCATACTCGTCAAGTGGTGTCTTAGTTCCTACCAAGTATCCCTTAATTTACGCAGACCAATAAAGGTTTTTTGGTTATCAAAACTTGCCACATCCAGATCAAGGCTTAATGCGAGCCCTGCCCTTACCTGATTTTCATTAAGTCTAAAGAAAACATTGATTTGGCGCTCTAGACCAATATCACTAACAAAACTTTCTGCATCCAAGCCGTTTTTAAATTTGTCTCGCAGAGAAAGTGCAGTCTTATTGTCAGGCTCACGATCAAGAGTAAACTCTAAATTATTTTCAATATAATCATGGCCTGGGAAGATCCTAACATCATCAGAAAGTGGGAAAATATGATCTTCAAAAGTCTTATGGAGAATTTTAGGCTCGCCACCAAAATCACACCTGCCTACTCCTGCATTAAACAATGTATCTCCACAAAATAATGCAGGCTGCTCATCTGCACTCCCTGGAAAATATAAACAGATGTGGCTCATCGTATGTCCTGGTGTGTCCAGCACATTTAAAATGAAGTCGCCGCACTGCAATTCATCTCCAGACATTAAACCCCTGTCAACGTTGGGTATGGCATCCATTGCATCTTTATGAGAAACCAACTCAGCGCCTGTCGCAGCAATCACCGGGCCATTGCCACCAATATGATCATGATGATGATGAGTATTAGCAACGATGGTTATTTTCCACCCCATTTGCTTTGCCGTCTCAAGGCATAAGGCATGATCCAATGGATCTATGGCTATAGCCTCAGATGTTTTTTCACATGCCATTAGGTACATGTAATTTTTTAAGTCGTTTCGGATGGGTATTTGCTTTATTAGCATTTTATTTTTGATATAGAAATACGAAAACCGTTAAACAGAAAGTATAAAGAAAACTCTAATCGTTGCTTATGAGCAACAATCGCAGTTACAGCAGCTACAGCAATCACACATAGGCATAATATAAACTAAATTAGCAATTATTTCATTTCTCACTAATTACCAACCTGAAAGTTCTTTTATTTTTTTTAAATGTAACCTTTACTTCTCAAAATATTAATGATACCTTTGCGTTACATTTTTTAAAGGAGAAGATAGTGGATGAATTTACTGGCGTGATGGCTGTTGGTACTGGTTGGGTGGCAATATTAATGCCTGTATTATTAGTATGGGTGATCTTTTACTACAGCACTAAATCAGACAAAGACAAATATGCGGCTATGGTTTCTATTTCTAAAAACTTAGAAAATCCTTCTGATGTTGAAGATTTATTAGAAAATTTTAAAGATAAAAAAAAGCCAATTGACTATAGAAGAAATGGTGTGATAGCTATGTTTGTAGGTTTTGGTTTATTTCTTTTTGGGAGCATAACTGGGCCTAATATCTTAATGGGAGTTGGCGCTTTGGTAGGCACCATTGGGGTTGGCTCTTTAATTGCAGGATACATTTACCCAAATGAAAGCAGCGAAATTAACAAAGCCGTAGATTCGTTTGAGAAGAAATAATGGATATTAATTTCTATATTTGGTTAATTGCAACTCTTGGGGTAACAGCTTTTGCATGGGTGATTCTTTCGGGAAAAGTTAACTGGGAGGTAACGCACCTAAAAAGATTTATATTGGTTTTTATTTCTGGTCTTTTCCAAATATTTTTTGCAGGCTATTTGTTGCTTGAATTATCTGGAGCAGACTTAGGCTGGCATATTACTAGCAATAATATAATGTTTGCGCCTGGTATTTTGGTTTTCTTGGTATCTGGCTATTTAACTGCATCCTATTATTTTGGTGATCAGCAAAAGAATAATGTTTTGTATGATGAATATACTGCCCTTAGATATTACAAAACTGCTGCAGTTGGATATTTTATAAATGGAGTTGGTGTTTTTGTACTATTCTCAATTCAGGATTGGTCTAATTGGAGCTACGAATTAGCTAACAACATGATTTATCAAATAGCAGCTTTCGCATGGCTTATTTTTGGAATGCTCTTGGTTTGGTTTTCTCTAGGTGACTACCGGGAATCAAAAAGTGGGTAAGAGTCATGAAAAACTTTTAAATAATTTAGAGGAGCTCAGAAAAGCTGCTGGTTTAACTCAACAGGAGCTGTCTGAGAGTGCGGAGGTTTCCAGAAAAAGCATTAACGCCATTGAAAACGGTGTTTATGTACCCTCCACTGTTTTAGCATTAAAGATAGCCAAAACATTAGATTGTAGTGTTGAGAAGCTCTTTAAGCTGCCTTAATTTTTTACTGATTCCATCCTATTCATCATGATGTAATAAATTGGCGTTAGCAAAACGGTGTAAGCGATAACTTGTGGGCCAATTAATTCAAACAAAGCAAAAGTGGTTATGCCAGCAACAAAAAGCAGGCATAACTCAAGATAGCTGCCTATAAATCCCTCTTGGAATGCAGACCTAATAATTAAGAAATTAATAGGCAAATATAGCAATACTGCAGTGATGGCTCCAGGGCTAAAGTCATAAAAGTAGAAGCTGAAAAATATATGAAAAAATGCATTCACCACTTGGGTTGTCATTAGAAAAAACAAGACTATGTGGGCGCTGCCTCTATTATTTTTAATCAAATGAACAAAAACAAAAATTAAAAGAAGTGCTATAAGTCTGATGAGCACCTCTTCTGTAGGAATAGGATTATTATCAGCAAAGTAGGCAAGACGCCAGTCCCTGAAATTAAAAATTACGTGCTCCTCAAAATGATGCAGTGCATATATTAGCGGTCCTAACACAATTAAATTCTTGAACTCTTTCATATATTATTGATCTTTCAAAATTAAAGTCATTTTAGTATTCCCTCTTTTGTATCTTTCATCATCATACTTGTCTCTTATTTTAAATCCGCAAGATAAATAAAGATTAAGGGCGGGCTTTAAAACATCATTGGTTAAAAGAAAAATTTCATCTGCCTGTCTTTCTTGTGCAAACAAAATACATCTTTTTAGTAATAATTTGCCAACTCCCCTTCCTTGAAAACTTTTCATAACTGACATTTTTGCCAACTCAAATAAAGAATCCGAAAAAGGTATCATTGCCGCTGTTCCTATTACTTTTTGATCATATAGAGCAAAAAAAATTTCACCATTCTTTTCTATTACATAAGACTCGGGATTTTGAAGGGTATAAAAATCCTCATCTTCCATTTGAAAGAATTCTTCAATCCATTCGCGATTAAGTTTTTCAAAATCTGCTTTATATTTTTTTTTAAAGGAAACAATGTTTAGATTTTTCATCTACCAGCCTATTGAAATATTGAAGATCTATAAAATACCTAACGAGGCAAAAAGAGCGGCACTTCCCATCAAGTATGCTCCAGGCATTTTTAATAAAACCTTATGCTTTCCCAGTCCAAGGAAAATGAATAGCAGAGAGCCTAAAAGATTAACTCCAATAATTGGATAAGCGGCCATGGCAAGTTCCGGGTTATAGGATATAGAAAATAAAGTTAACGCGCTGATAAAAAGGAAGATAGTAAAAATATGCCATGAAACTAGGCTTAAAGATTTGGTTAATTCCTCCATTTCACTTTTATAAATGTTGCCCATATATTTTTTTTGGCCTGCTGCACCATGAAAAAGCACTCCAACCAAAGAAATAAGCGCTCCTGTAACTAAATACCAATTCATAGCTGATCCACAACTTTCTTTATTTCTTTTATGTGCTCGGTTGTAGTTCTGCAGCATCCACCAATGATAGAGGCCCCTCTGTCGATCCACTCCAGTACAAACTCTTTATAATCTTCTGGAGTAATAGGCTGATGATTATGATAATGCCACTCATCTGAATCACTCACAAATCCTTCTAATTTATTTTTTTTGTATATCGAAGAATTAGCATAAATTCCATAACTTTTTTCTTTTTTTAATTTCTCAATTGCTAGGCTTGCTGTATCTGCATGAACACAATTAACCAATTGACAATCAATGTCTAGCTTTAAACCTTCACTAATAGCAAGATCTAATAGCTCAGTGCTCGGCAGTCTATTTAATTTATTTCCTCTGGTTGTCCAGCTTAGCCAAACTGTTTCAGAAAAATTTTTTGCGGTTGATGCGGCGATAGTGCCCTCATAAATTGATGCCATGGTCTCACAAATAATCACATCAACATTATTCTGATAGATTTCACCTAATGTCTCATAAAACTTTCTTAATTTTTTTTCTTTTGAGCTTAAGTCAGGTCTAAAAGTAACATGAATGGGAGGATAGCATCCTGCGATTTTAGTTTTAGCCCCTGTTTTAATTATTGCTTCTTTACATAGTTCTAGAGATCGCTTTGCTAAATCGTCATATGGTGGAGCAGATGGTTCACGTTTCAATAATTCAGGAGTTGCCTGATAATTTGACGTAGTGATAACATCTGCACCAGCCTCTATATTGTCTATATGTATTTGTTTAATAACTTCTGGTTTGTGAATAAGGCAATACGCTGACCAAATAGAAGTTTTAAAGCTCGGCAGATATTCGCCACGATTTTCAAGTTCAGTTCCTAGCGCACAATCAAGTATTAAGGGTTTCATTAATTTTTACCGTTTGGGCATATCATAAACTTTATACCACTTTTAAATTCAAAATTTTACAACTTAATTTGGCAAGAAAGCTCAAAATTTTTTTAAGAATTATTGAGGCTCTTCCATAAATAGAGGCAGAGGTAAGTTCGATAGGGAGAATAGTGGTGTCCTACGTAGCTATCGGAACTAAAAAAATTTTTTAGCGCTTTGTTAATTCCTAAATCGCCCTCTAGAAAGACATCTGTGTCTTGAATAAAAAACATTCTGACAACGCCCAATGTCCAGGGCCCCACACCCTTAAGTTGTAAAAAAAATTGTGTTAAATCTTCTGGGGTTAGCTGCTTTAATTTGTCCACTGTCATATTTTCAATTCTTTGATCTTGCATGATGCCGAGAATGTATGATGCTTTTGGTTTTGATAGGCCCTGATCTTTTAATATATCTAGTGTAATTTTTGATTGATATTTATCGAGGGCAATTTTGACTTTTTGCCAAATAGACTGTGCCGCTTTGGTAGAGACTTGCTGACCGATAATTGTTTTAACTAAAAAATATTTTAACGTTAGCGAACTATCAATTCTTGTCTCTATTGATAAAACCTTTGAGCTTTGCATAAATTTAAAAAAGGCATGATGCTTTTCTTTTTTAGCGGTTTGCAGCAAAAAAGCATGGGCTTCACTTGCGCTCATTGGCTCACCTGAAATCTTCTGGCTATGAGATGACTGCCTCAAGAATGCAAAAATAAAACAATCATATAAATTATCTTACTATTCTTTTGAGCTCAAAACAGAGCCAATAAAGCTTCATTTTTTGAGCGTCCTTTATATTAAGATATCAGCTTTGGTATTATTCCCAGTTGAGCAAGAATACCAAAGATAATCAACAAAGTGATGCTAGAAAGTATTTGAAGATTCTTCTTTTGAATCCATTCAAATGATTTCTCTATATATATTCTTATCCATTCATCAACCTCACCCATCCATTGAATAGCTTTTCTTGTCCATTTATCAGTCACATCGATTAATAAAAGAAAAATTGAGGCAATAACAAGCCAAACAAAACCATTAAGAGTCATGTCGATTAACCAGCCTAAGATCACCCAATTTATTTCCATCGTATAGTCTAAAAACTAATCTTTATTTACTCGACAGTAACGGAGTGTATTGAAACAGTGAATAACTTTTTCACGGTGACAAAGTTTTTTTATTCCAGTAAGAGATGATTGGCGTAATCACCACCGTCGGTAATACCCACCATATCCATATAGGCTCAATATTAACATTGACAACTAAAACAGCAGTAATAACAGCTATGGTTCCAGCCATCATATTGGTTAGATGCTTTGCAATTCTCTCTTTTCCTGTTGCTGTTTTATTCTTGTGGCTTCTATAGTCTCCGTATCCGAGCGCTAGTGCAATAAATCCAAAAACGAGAAGTGTTATGTATTGAGAATTGTCACTTATGAAGTAAGTTATAGCCAATGCCCACATCCCCAATCCCGATAAAATCATTAAACTAACCGCGATCCAATCAATTGTCGTCGCTATACCTTTTCTATTTTTAGCAAAACGCATGCCTGCAAAAGCTAAATAGAAAGAAAAAATTGCTATCAGAAATAAAAAGGTATTGCTATTAATAATTGACATTGGAATAGCTGTTAAGAAAATACCAACCATGCACCAGAAATATGTTCTACCTGAAAGAACATGGAATTTTTTTCCTTTCTCAGATGAAACTGCCAGGGCAGCACAAAGAAGAGCAATTGTTCCAGCCAATATATGAATTGATAACAATATACCCATGTTAATTAGCTGTTATGTTCTGCTCCACGGTAACGGACTAAATTTAAACGACAATTAACTCCTCCTTAATAATAGTTGTGATTTCCCTATCCAACTCAAACAATTCATTGTTATCAATTAATTTCTAATTCAGCTGCAAAGCAACATCCCATAAATCAAAATCACTACTATAATATTTCAGTGAATTACCAAGGTGAACAATCACAGTTTCTTTATCAGGGATAATATAGATGTTCTGCCCAAGATTTCCATTTGCATAGAAATTGAAAGTACCATCACTATTCACATGACCCCACCAATGGTAATTATAGTAAATTCTTTTGTCGCTTCTTCCAAACCACTTAGGATATATGTCACGAGAAATGGATTTGTTTTCTTGGGTAGATTCCTGAATCCAATCTTTTGATATAAGCTGATTTCCATACCAATTTCCATCATTGAGCATAAGCTGACCAAAACGAGCATAATCAATTGCTCGGGCAATCAAGCGACTTGGCGTATATTCAAAATTTGATTCTTTGCTATCTTTGGAGAAAAGCGCATCATATTCCATTATTCTTGACCACAATTTCTGCTCCAAATAATTGGATACTGACACAGTAGTAGCTCTTTCAAGAATCAAGCCCAAATAGCTTGTGTTGTAATTAGAATATTGAAAATATTTTCCTGGTTCAGATGAAATCTCTACATTTTCAAGTAGTAATTTTCGAACATTAGGGTGGTAATAGCTAACTACTTCGTCATGCCAAGGAGAATGAATATTTGTTAAAGGTATGAAGCTTGTGTTGTATTCGAGTCCAGAACGCATTTCGAGCAAATCTTTTATGGAAATATTTTTAAAACGCTGATCACGCTGTAAAAGTTCAGGAATATAGTTAGTTATTGAATCTTCTATACTTTTGATTAGACCATCATCAATAGCGGCTCCAATTAAAAAAGATATGAACGACTTTGCCATAGATTGAGAGTGGAAATAGGAATCTCTAACAAAACCATTAAAATATTTCTCATAAATAATTGTGTCTTTTTTTATAACAATAAGGGCGGTGGTTTGAGACTCAATAGCCCATTCTTCAAAACTATTAAATCCAGTCTTAGTCACTAATTCTTCAAATAGTGACTCAACATACTTCTCTTTGGGCTGAGAGAT